>JANWXI010000009.1 GCA_025057415.1 Chitinophagales bacterium | reverse complement strand
GGCATCTCGCGCTATTCAAAGTGCTGGTAGATAACACCGAAAATACAACCACTGTTGTATGCGCTGCGCATTTATGGTAATGTATGTTCTTCGCCCCGCATCAATTCCATTATAGCGCGGGGTAAACAGCGTACAATATCTCCCGCTATCATCCCTGCCTGTGAGTGTTCATCTGCTGCCATGTCACCCGCTATACCATGCAGATATACCCCAAGCCGCGCCGCCTCGGCAGGGGAAAGTCCTTGCGCCAACAAAGCACCGATGATACCGGTCAGCACATCTCCGCTGCCGGCTGTGGCCATACCCGGATTACCCGTAGGATTGAAATACACCTTACCGCTGTTATCAATCACGGCTGTGTAAGCTCCCTTGAGCACCAATACAATGCGGTGCGCCATTGCAAATTCACGTGCGGCTTCCAGCCGCGAAAAACTATTTTCACAATCACCTGCCAGCCGGGCAAACTCCCCGGGGTGGGGTGTCAAAACATACCTCTCGTTCAGTACTGCCTTTGCATCGGGTAACCGGGCTATCAGATTAAGTGCGTCCGCATCGAGAACCGCAGGTTTTTGATTTTGAATTAAAAATTTTAATAATGCTTCTCCGGTAAGCGCATCGGTGCCCAAGCCGGGCCCAATGGCATAAGCATCGGCAAAAGCAGCCCCCATGTGGGTGATGCAGCGCTCTTCATCATCCGCAAGGCACATCGCTTCCGGTACGGCAGTTTGCACCACCATCAAATTAGCACGGGGTGTTTGTACCGTGAGCAAGCCGGCGCCGCAGCGCATAGCAGCACGGGCGCACAGTGCAGCCGCACCGGCTTTACCGTAGCTGCCTGCAGCTATCACTAAATGGCCAAAATGCCCCTTATGCGAAAATCTTTTTCGCTTCCATACAGACCAGTCCGTAAAATCCGATTTTTCTGTAAGGTAACAAGGCGTTTCAATTTGTTGTAAAAATTCTTTGCTGAGACCAATATCGGCTATGCGCAAAGCACCGCAGTACTCACCGCTACCAGGTAACAGAAAACTCAACTTCGGGCACTGGAATGTGATGGTGAGCGTTGCCTGCACAATGCTGTCGTGCTGTTGGTTGGGTCTATCGCAATACAAACCCGAGGGTACATCTACGCTAACAACCGTTCGTTTGATTTGATTGATAAAATCAATACACCGTTTATAGATGCCTGCTGCGGGGCGCGACAGGCCGGTGCCCAGCAAAGCATCTATGATGATACTGCGCGGGTCTATATCCGGAAAGGGCGTATCATTCTCAACCTGCACGATACGCACAGATGCATCCCGGGCGCGGCGGTAGTTAATTTGAAAATCAGCGGTGGATTTGGAAGTGTCGCCTGCAACTATAACAAGCGGTTGTGCGCCGCTGTGCTGCAACATACGCGCCACTGCCAGCCCGTCACCGCCGTTATTGCCGGTGCCGCAAAAAACTGCAACCGGTCTCCCTTGTAAGTCGTATTCCTGCAGTAAAATTTCCGTAAATGCTCCCGCTGCGCGCTCCATCAAATCAATCGAGGCAATCGGCTCATGGGCAATAGTATAAGCATCGGCTTCGCGGATTTGGGCAGCAGTAAGTACTTTCAATGCCATACGGCTCGGAACAGGTTTACCCATGTAAAATTACACTTCATCGTCAATCTGCCGCTAAAATGGTTTCAATTATCTGCATCATGTATCTGCCCGAGCCGGGGCCAAACCAGTTCATGGTCTTGGTTTCATAGGTGCGCAAGTTCTCATGGCGCGGGTGAACCACATAGCCGATGTACCCGCCGTTGAAATCGGTTATCAGAAATCGTTGAGAAGGATACTTTGCTCTAAGTACAATCGTAATTTCGCCCGAAAAATCGCAGGGTAATCCTATCATGCGCAAATCGCCCAACTGCAATACCCTTACAACGGGTTTATCGCGCCCTGCAAATCTGTAGAACAACCAGGGGCGGAGCGAAAACCACCGGTTCAGCCGAATTTGCGGAGAACGCAGATACAACGGTATAGTTGTACATGCTAAGCGAAAGACCGGTTGCACCGCAAGTGTATCTATACATGCTTTCACAATTTTTGCTGTACCGGCAGCCATGTACTGAAGTTGCACATCTTCACCACCAGGCACCGGGTAGGTTCCGTGGCTGGCTACAGAACCGGCGCTGAACGAGCAAAAGTCAAGCGTACGGTCGCACTCCGTAAGGCGCATCATCTCGCCCGACCAATCGCCCGATAAACACATCATGGACTGGTGATAAACTGTGTTGTGTGCTGAAAAGACAACGATGGCAGCAGTTTCGCCATTGTCGTTTCGCAACTTGATGATGCGGAGCATGCTATCTACCGTGCCACACGAATCGGGCAACTTAGCCATGTCTGTTACCAAACGGTTGTACACCAGTCGGGGAGCGGGCGCTTCTGCAAACCCCACCGATACCTTGCTGCACTTTCTCTCGGCATTCAATACGGCGCTGCAGATTTGCTGCGCAATGAAAGCAGGTACGCGCGGGTCATACGTACCCGCAAAGCGCTCCCCAACGTAACTATCTGCCCAACCACCTATGCTGCTGTGTGTGTGCGTGGCGGTGTAGTACAGACACGTTTCCCGGTATCCGTACGGATGCAGCAGCGAATCAGCCAGCCGCGCAGCGAGTGGCGGTATTATGAGCAAATCGGCTGATATGTAAGCCACTTTGGTATTGCCCTGTTTAAACACAACTGCCCGTACATATATGCTATCCTGAACACAAGCAAAATGTTTTCCGCCGCGGTGTGCGTCAATGGCGATGGGGGTTGTAAAAGGTGGTACGAGCGGTACCCGGCTCCAGCCCGCATGTACCGGTAAACTATCGCTCGCAACGCTCATTCGTGCCAGCCGATGCCGGATTTCTGTCATTTGCTTCGCGTAGTATTCACTTTGCTCCGGCGTAGCGTTGTCGGCAGGAGTAATGAATAACGCTGCCAGCGCCAACCAAAACACAAAAAATAAGACAATCTTTGTACGTTTGTTCAAACGCATACGCGCTAAGAAGTAAACAATTTTTGAGCATGTGCACCCGCTTTATACATATAAATAAAATTATATTTATATTTTGTTTAATGTTTATTCAGAGCTTCTGGCTCCCGGCACAGCCGTTTCCCAACTATCTTATCAGCAACACAAACAATCCCAACGAAGTGAGTATTGCCATGCACCCGGCCGATACTAACCTGCTGGTGCTCGGTGCGAATACGCAAAAAATATTTGTATCGCACAATTCGGGGGTTACGTGGACGCAGGTGCCGGTAACTTCATCGTATGGTATTTGGGGCGACCCGGTGTTGCTCTGTGATACAGCCGGAAATTTTTTGTATTTCCATCTGGCGAAAAACGATACCATTTTCGTATGGCCGAATTGGTGCGACCGCATCGTGTGCCAGCGTTCAGGCAACGGAATTGCCTGGAGTAACGGTTCTTTCACCGGATTGAATTTGCCCAAAATGCAGGATAAACAGTGGGCATCGGTAAATGCAAACACGAACGAGATTGCCCTTACCTGGACCGAGTTTGATAAATACGGGAGCGCTGACCCCAACGATAGCTCCCGGATTCTGTTTTCCAAAAGTGTGGACGGAGGCATTACCTGGAGCGCGCCGGTGCGTATCAATGAATTTGCCGGTGACTGCAAGGACGATGACGAAACGACTGAGGGGGCAGTGCCCGCCTTTGGACCGCAAAATGAAATTTATGTTACATGGGCGCGCGACTCGCTTATTTACTTCGACCGCTCCACGGATGGGGGACTTACCTGGTTAGCACAGGACGTTGTGGTGACTCAACAGGTGGGCGGGTGGAATTATCCGGTGAGCGGTTTCTCGCGGTGCAATGGATTGCCGTTTATACAATGCGATTTGAGCAACGGCCCCTACCGCGGAACTATCTATATCAATTTTACTGACCACCGCAACGGCGCCAACAACCCCGATGTGTTTTTGGTAAAAAGCATTGACGGAGGAATGACCTGGTCCGCCCCTGTGCGCGTAAATCAGGACCTAACCCAACGCGCCAACTTTATGAGCTACTTCACGATTGACCAAAAGACCGGCTACCTGTACATACTGTATTACGACAGACGAAATCACACAGGCGACAGCACAGATGTTTACCTCTCGGTATCTAAAGATGGGGGCCAAACATTTACAGATTATCGCATCAACAACAAACCGTTTTTGCCTAAGCCAAATGTGTTTATGGGCGATTACATCGGATTGGCGGCTATCGGTGGAGTAGTTCGCCCCGCCTGGACCGCTGCTGAATTAAACCAAACAGCCATCTACTGCGCTGCGCTGAGTTTTGAAACGCCGGTGCACCTTGGCGTTTCTGATGATTTTTCCGTTAGCAAATTATTACAAATTATCCCGAACCCCGCCCGGGATAATTGTCAGGTGATGTTTCGCGGCTATAATGTGCGCACCGTGAACATATATGATATGAGTGGTCAACTGCTCATCTGTAATACCGGTTATCAAACACGCGAAAATTACCATTACACTTCGATGGACTTGCGGCAACTGTCAAAAGGCATTTATCAGGTGTGTGTAGAATACAACACACATCGCTCGTGCAGCAAGCTGGTGTTGCAATAAATCTACGATACTATTTGCGCTTGAAGTGCAGGTTGTTTTTCCAAAGAATCATCATAGGAAGATGTAATCTCATATATGCTATGCGTATTATTCAACTAAAGGATGTTTTTTAACTGTAAAGCATGTAAGCTGCCGGCAACAGTAGGTGTAGTTGCATCCGATTAACTACCATTACCCGATACCTTTCTTAACCACCAATTGTGCGTTGATTTTGTCTAGTATCTGTTGTGCCAGGTGCATAGCGCGGTATCCGTCCTCAAACGTAACGGGCACAGCTTTGTGGTGTGCAATGGATTGATAAAATAACTCCAGCTCAGTTTGAATGGCGTTCACATCGCTGCGATTTACTGTTTCGTACGTAATGTATTTTTTGGATTGCCCGGGCAATTCAATCTCCAGATGGTTTACATTCCCGTTTTGCGAAACAGGAGCTTTATCTTCTAAACGAAACACATCACTTTTCTTTTTCAGAAAATCAATACTGATATATGCGCCGGGCTGAAAGATGCGCATCTTGCGCATGCTTTTTACGCTCACGCGGCTGGCGGTTACGTTCGCTACGCATCCGTTGTCAAACTCAATACGCGCATTAGCAATGTCGGGCGTAGCGCTGATGATAGCCACACCGCTGGCACTTACGCGTTTTACATTTCCCCTCACGATGCTGAGGATAATGTCCAGGTCATGTATCATCAGGTCTAATACCACACTCACATCTGTGCCACGCGGGTTAAACTCTGCCAGGCGGTGTACTTCTATGAAAAGCGGCCGAAGGTTTTTTCTGTCTAATGCTAAAATGGCAGGATTGAACCGCTCCACATGGCCCACCATGGCTTTGACGCGCGCCTCATCAACCAACTTCATCAGCTCATGCGCTTCCCTTACTGTGGCTGCAAGGGGCTTTTCAACAAACAGGTGTTTCCCTTTGGTGATGGCTTCTTTGGCGAGCATATAATGTGCTGTGGTGGTAGCCACAATATCAACCGCATCGGAGTTGTCTATAAGGGCGTGGGCGCTTTCGAACCGGCGGATGCCGAATTCCCGCTCTGCGCGGGAGGCATTCCTCTCATCGGGATCGTAAAAACCCGTTATATCATAGCAAGTCATCTCGCGGAGCAGTTTCAGGTGAATACGCCCCAAATGACCAACCCCCAGAACGCCAATTCGTACCTTTTTGGCCATGCGTAGCACGAAAGTACTCCGCTGCAGCATATTTACCTTTACACCATGTAGCCGATTGTGCAGAAGCAAATGTGGATTGTTAGCTAAAGTTGACAATGAAATGTTTGCATATTCACGCCATGTTGAAAAACATCCGCCTCTGGCTTTCGCTGTTGAGAGCCGTAAATTTGTTGTTTCTTGCCCTTACACTTACGTTTTTTTACTACTGCCTGATTGTGCCCAATCACTATCACCAGCTATACACCAAACTTTTGCCGCTTACAACGATTGATTTTGTATTGTTTGTGGTGTCAGTAATGTTAGTGGCGGCTGCAGGCAACATCATCAACGATTACTACGATTTTGAATTAGACCGCGCCCATAAACCCCATCGGGCGCTTCCGCAAGGCCTCATCAGTTTAAACACGGCATTGCTGCTGCATGCGGTATTGGCTATTACAGGTATAGGGATTGCTTTCTATATCAGCTACAGTTACAACTACAGTCCGATGGAGTATGTGTATATGTTAGCAGTACTCCTGCTTTATGCGTACGCCTCTTCTCTCAAAAAAGTCGCTTTTGCCGGCAACGTGCTCATCGCACTTCTTACCGCCACGCCCCTGTGGTTGCTATTCCTGATGGAGGTGAAATTTTTGGCTACTATCCATTTCGAATTCGCGCCACGGATATTGGGGCTTATACGCAATGCCGTAATATTTTATTCGGGATTTGCTTTCCTCACAAACTTGGCGCGTGAGTTGGTGAAAGACCTGCAGGACGAAGAAGGCGACAAAGAGTTCGGTATCAATACGCTGCCGGTTCTGTACGGCACAAACACAGCGCGGTGGATAGCCGCGCTGATACTACTCACTATGCTGAGCGGCCTGGGTTATTTTATGAAGGGATTTTGGGACATGCGCGCCATGAAGGAGTTTTTTTATCTGCTTACGCTGGTGGTAGTACCCACAATTGGCGCTATCGGGCTAATCTTCACGGCTAAAAACAATGCGCAATGGGGTATAGTAAGTGCCCTGCTAAAATTCATCATGCTGGCAGGAATAGGCAGCATGCCTGCGTTTTATTACTTCGGGAAGGGTGACCTGTGAGTGAATAATTTGCGCAGTATTAGTTCTTACTTTAATACCAGAAACACCAAGGAGCATACCATCATCTTTCGCAGCAACTCTTTTGTAAACAGCGAAATTTCGCTTATCGCACAAAATTCCTTCATTTGCGTATCATTCGCTGCCGGCAAATATGGAAACTACCACCGAAGAAAACATCCGCATCATCTTTGGCTTAAAACTCAAAAAATTACGCACCGATAAAAAACTCTCCCTGCAGGAATTGAGCGAAAAAAGCGGTGTATCGGTCTCTTACCTCAACGAAATTGAGAACGGCAAAAAATATCCCAAGCCCGATAAAATAACCGAGCTTGCCAAAGCGCTCGATACTACCTACGACCAGCTCGTTTCGCTCAAAATCAATAAAAACCTGACCCCGGTGGTGCAGGTGCTCAATCTCAAAATCATCAATGATTTTTTGTTTGAAACCTTTGGCGTGGACAAAGGCCTGCTCATGAGCATGATGGCCAGCGCCCCCACCTCGCTCTCGGCTTTAATAAACTCCGTGTTTGAAATAGCCCGGCACTACAACCTGCAGGAGGAACATTTCTATTTCAGTTGCCTACGCTCTTATCAGGAAATGAACGATAACTATTTTGAGGATTTGGAAGAAGCTGCCGAAAACTTTCGCGCGGGCATCAAAGAAAAAAACAAAAGCCCCTGGAGCGCCTCTGTGTATGCCTCGCTGTTGAAATCGCATTTTAACTACCAGCTTATAGAAACAGATTTTGCCGAATACCCCAAGCTGCGGCATTTCCGTTCGGTTTTCGTAAAAGGCGAACGCCCTATGCTGCTCTTCAACAAAAAACTCACCGAGCAGCAGCGCATCTTTTTGTTTGGTAAAGAACTGGGCTACGCCTACATGAATATTGACAAACGTCCGATGACTACCTCCTGGCTCAAAGTGGAGAGTTTCGACCACGTGCTAAACAACTTCAAATCATCCTACTTTGCCCAGGCGCTGCACATCCGCAAAGATAACCTCATCAAAGACCTGGAAGATTTTTTTGCCCTTAAAAAGTGGCGGCCCGAGGCAATCACGGCAATGTTAGATAAATACAACGCTTCGCCCGAAATGCTCTTTCAGCGCATCGCCAATCTGCTCCCCAGGTTTTTCGGTTTTAATGAACTGTACTTCATTCGTTACAGCAGCAAAGAACCCTCAAAACACCTGAAGGAAATTTCGAAAGAGTTGCATCTGAGCCGCAACCAGGTGGACATTCACTACATCATCAGCGAACAAAACTACCGCCGTTGGATTACGCGCTCCCTTATGCGTTACCTCGATGCCCGATGGAAACCGGAAAGCAAAAAAACGCTGGTTGATGCCGTTATCAGCAAAAACGAAGACGGTGACGAGTACCTTACCATTTCGCTTCTCCGCTCCATGCCTGAGCTGAATAACAACGCCAATTCCGTCACCATTGGTTTTATATTAACCGACACGGTGAAACGCCGGGTACAATTTCTTAACGACCCTGCTCTGTCGTTTGAAAAACTCGGCTCTCCGGGCGAACTACAATTCGAAACCCCGTTTCAGTTACGCAAATTGCGCGAAGAAGAAGTCCGCCAGGCAGAGTATGAGCGTCTGGCGCGCGACCTTCGCCACGGCGCAGAACATCTTTAAACGCTTGCTCCATTGATTTACTTACCGTAACGTTGTGCACCTAAAACTATAACCCGCTTGGCAAAACAAAAAAATGCCCCGGGCAGTAAAGCCCAACCCGAAAAAAAACAACCCCAGCCGCAGGCGCCTGCGAAGCACCACCCCTTGTTATACTTCATCATCTTTGCTTTCTCGTTTTTAATTTACAGCAATACGCTTTACAACCTGTATGCCATTGATGATGTAATCGTGCTCACCGATAATAAATTCACCAAAAAAGGTCTGGCTGGTATCAAAGACCATCTGACGCACGATATGTTTGAAGGGTTTTTCGGTGAGCGCGGCGCCAAGCTCGTGAGCGGTGGCCGCTACCGACCCCTCAGCATGATTTCGCTCACCATTGAATACGAAATTACGCGCAAACTCAAAGGCGATCCACGTCAGGTAATTGACGATAAAAACATCATCATCGGCAGCGAAAACGACCCCTACCTCAGTCCCAAACTCAGCCACTTTATCAACGTGCTGTTATTTGGGTTAACCTGTGTGTTACTGTATCACGTATTGCGAAAAATCCTCCCGGCACAACCCGCCTGGCGCACACCCCTGGGCGACCTCGGCATAGCATTTTTTGCTTCCCTGCTGTATGCTGCTCATCCCGTGCACACCGAAGCAGTAGCCAACATCAAAGGGCGCGATGAGGTGATGTGTATGTTCTTTTCGCTCGGTGCACTGTATGCTGCCATCCAATACGTAAAAACTCAGAGAACCGTACATATCGTGTGGGGCACCTTTGTTTTCTTTCTGGCGCTGATGAGCAAAGAAAACGCCATCACTTTTCTGGCGGTGGTACCCATGGTATATTATTTTTTCCTGCATCGCCAGGCAAAAACTACTCACTACATCTGGAGCATCGGGCTTTATACTCTCGCCACAGCTCTCTTTCTCGCGCTCCGCAAAATGAATACACAATCGGGCGTGTTTGACGAGTCGCCCGAAATCCTCAATAACCCCTTCGTAGGCGCCACCTTCGCACAGCGCATTGCAACGGCAATTTACATCTTTATGCGGTATTACTGGGTGATGTTATTCCCCGTGCAGCTTACCCACGACTACTACTACAACCAGATTCCCATCATCGGCCCCGGTGACCCTAAATTCTTATTCTCGTTACTTATTACCGCAGCGCTGCTCATGTACGCCTTTTGGAATGTGAAAAAACGCGATGTGGGAGCTTTTTCCATACTTTTCTTCTTTGCCACTTTTTCGGTTGCCAGCAACATCCTCTTTACCGTGGGCGTACTCATGAACGAACGCTTCATTTACATGAGCTCGCTCGGTTTCTGCATTCTGCTTGCATATTGCCTGCTGCGCCTGTTGCGCCCCGCAAAAACCCCGGCAGTAATTTTATTGCTCATCGCCACCTTGTACTCCGTAAAAACCTATTCGCGAAACTTCGACTGGCTCGATAGCTTCACCCTCTTCCGCAGAGACGTTAAATACAGCCCCAACTCTGCCAAAATTCAAACCTCGCTCGGTGGCGACCTCACCAAAGCTGCCGACTTTGGCGTTAAAGCCCTGCGCGACAGCGGCATGATACGCCGCTACTTACTGGATTTGAACCCCAATCTGAGCGAGGCATACCTTGCACGCGTTGAGGCGCTGCCCGATTCCTCGCTGCGTCAGCTCCTCCTCGACTCCTCCATCATGCACCTGCGCAAAGCCATCGAAATTTACCCCACCCACAGCAACGCATTTCTGCTGCTGGGCAACGCACTTTACAAACGATACAACGACCCCAAAATGGTCATTGACATTTACCAGAAAGCCAACGCCTACCGCGTGGGCGGCTACTACGATGCCTACTTCAACCTCGGCATCGTGTATAACGACATCAACCAACCCGACTCCGCCATCGCCAACCTGCGCAGAGCTTTAGCCATGAAACCCGAAGTCCCCGAGTGTAAATTCCTGCTCGCACAAAACTTCGCCAAGAAAAACATGCCCGACTCCGTGGCATATTGGGTACAACGCTTCTCAGCAGAACGCAAAATGAGCGCCGGAGAGTACTACCTCCTCGGCACCGCTTACGGCAAAGTAGGCGGCAACCTCCCCGCAGCCATCGAAAACATCAAAAAAGCCATTGAACTCCAACCCAACGTAGAGGTTTATTACGAAGACCTTGCCGTAGCTTACGGCTTCAGCGGCAAGTATGACGAGGCCATCGCCACCTCGCAGCAACTCATCAAACTCAACCCCAACTACCCCGCCGCCTACCTCAACATCAGCATCAGCTATCGCAACAAAGGCAACAAACAATTAGCCGATGAATATCTGGCGAAATACGAAGCTTTGAAGAGCGGCATCAAACGCTAAAGCCCGGCGCATACTCCTGCGCTATGGCAGCGGCGCTCTCCTTTCAGTTTTTAAATAATATATTTTTTTAATATTTGGGGGTGCCCCCGCCGCCAAGCTCCGCAAGGCGGCGGGGTCGGGCTGACCCGCTCCAAGTCCTCGCCGCGCCCGCGCCAATAGCGCTGGCGCGGACTGCGGGCTTTCCGCTCGCATCCCTCACCCGGGTTTGCGCGTTTGCTCAGCAACACTACGGCTCACGATGTGTGACTTATATTCTGTAACTAACGCAATACGATACCGGTATGTCTTATCCTACAAGTCAAGCGCCTGACTTTCACAGGCGGCTTTTTACCACCTTCACCTTACTTCATCAGCAACAAATCTTCTCCACACGGCGCTGATGCCTGCCGCCTTCAAAAGAGGTTTTTAAAAATTCTTCAGTACACCTAATAGCCAAATCCATGGGAATAAACCTTGCCGGTAAACAAATAATGTTAGCATCGTTGTGTGCGCGCGCAAGCTGAGCTAACGGTACATCCCACACCACCGCAGCGCGAATACCTCGGTGTTTGTTAGCCGTCATAGCCACACCGTTGGCGCTGCCGCAAAGCAAAATGCCAAAAGCAAATTCGCCCCGTTCCACAGCATCTGCCAGCGGATGCACATAGTCAGGATAATCCACGCTCTCAGGAGTAAACGGCCCAAAATCCTTCACCGTATATCCTTTGGCATGCAGGTGTGCAATTATCTCTTGTTTATACGCAAAGCCGGCGTGGTCGCCCCCTATGGCCAGTTTCATCTCTTTTGTTTTGTGGCAAAGGTAAACAATAACCCTCAGTGACGTGTAGCAGATTTATTCACCCCGCTTAAAAAAATATTTCAAATTAGCATCGCATCTAAAACAAACATTAACTTTTTTATTCATATTAATTAGCAAATGACTAAGGTTTTGATTACGGGAGCCGGTGCGCCCGGTGCGGCGGGTATTATGCATTGCCTGCAACGGTCGCGCCGCATCGAAGTGTGGGGCTGCGATGCTAACCGCGATGCCTCAGGCCGCCACCTACTCAAAAATTTTTTTACTGTACCTCATGCTGCCGATGATGCGTTTGTCCCCGCCCTGCTGCGCAAAGCCGCTGCCCATAAAATTGACGTTATATTGCCTCTGGTAACCAAAGAGTTGCTGCCGCTGGCGCGTGCCAAAACACAGTTTGCCGGTAAAGGAATTCGGGTTATTTGCTCAGAAGAGCGCGCACTGGAAATTGCCAACAACAAATCTCTGTTATATCGCTTCTTACAAAGCCGCAACATCACAGTACCCGCCTTCAGAATAGTCAACAACTTAGCAGAATTTGAGCATGCCGTAAAGGAGCTGGGTTATCCTTTGAGGCGGGTCACATTTAAACCTGCCGTCAGCAACGGCAGCCGTGGCTTTCGCATAATTGACGATAACATCGAAAAATCACACTTGCTGTGGAACGAAAAACCCAACCACACATTCATCTCGTATGCCGAAATTACACAGCTTTTGCGGGAGTATTGTCCCCCCGATTTACTGGTGAGCGAATATCTGCCCGGCGAGGAGTATTCGGTTGATTGCCTGGCTCAACACGGCAAATGTCTGCTGGCAATACCGCGTAAGCGCACCAAAATACTGAACGGCATCAGCACAGGTGGCGAGTTTGTGCTTCAGCGTGAAATCATCCGATACTGCCATCAAATTATTGAAGCCATCGGGTTGCACGGCAACATCGGCATACAGGTTAAGCGTGCAAACGATGGGCGCTTCAAAATACTGGAAATAAACCCGCGCGTACAAGGAACTATCGTTACCAACCTCGCAGCCGGCGCCAACCTGCCGCTACTGGCTGTACAGCAGGAGCTGGGCAAACCTGTTCGACCCGAAAAACTTAAAATCCGTTGGGGATTGAAGTTTGTTCGCGTTTGGAAAGAAATTTATTACGAATGATACCCAACCGGTGTGTGCCATGAACCTGCCCGAAAAATTCTATGACTACCGTCTCTACATCTTCGACTTAGACAATACACTCTATGCCGAAACTCAGTACCTGCATGCCGCTTACCGGCGCATAGAGGAGCACTTCGCACAACCCGGCATAGCAGATTTCCTCCTCCGCGAATTTGAAACCCATGGACGCATAAACCTGTTTGATAAGCTCATCAACACCTATCAGTTGCCCCCCGAAAGCTTAGAGCGCTGCCTCCGGATACTGCGCACCGTACAAGTGCCCGGCGGACTTGCAGTGTTTCATCATATTAGTAATTTACTATATGCGTTAAAAGCACAACACAAGCGGCTGGCGCTCCTTACCAACGGCCATCCTGCACAGCAACAAAATAAAATCAGGCAGATGAATATCCCCCTCGCTGAAATTTTTGATGTAATAGTTTTTGCCGATGAAATTCAACCCAAGCCCTCACCTGCAGGTGTACACTACCTGTTAAACCATTTCCATTTACCTGCTGCAGATGCCCTGATGATAGGCGACAGCGATACAGACCGCACCGCAGCCGAAAAAGCCGGAGTAAATTTTATACAAGCACAACATCTGCGGGAAATGTGATTAACATCCACCGGCAAAAACTGCCGGTAAACCCTTAATCTGCTTCGGCAATCTTGGCTGCCGACTCATAAGTGATGGTGAGGTTCTCCGCTCCCTCTTGCAGGTCAATCGTAAAACAATCGCCCGGTTTCGCTTCGGTTTTCAGAATTTCTTCGGCAAGGGGCTCTTCTACATATTTCTGTATGGCGCGGTGCAGTGGTCTGGCGCCAAATTGCGGGTCGTAACCGCGCTCTGCCAGAAACTCTTTGGCACGCTCAGTCAGTTTCACTTCATAACCCATTTCAGAAATGCGCTTGAGCAGATTTTTCAGCGCAATGTCAATAATGCGGAAGATAGACGGCTTGTCTAACGAATTGAAGAAGATAACATCGTCAATTCGGTTCAGAAACTCGGGGCTGAAAGTGCGTTTGAGCGCTTTGGTAAGTACATTTTTGGCCATCTCATCTGACTGCGAGGTACGCGCAGCGGTGGCAAATCCCACACCTGTACCAAATTCCTTCAGGTCACGGGCGCCAATGTTTGAGGTCATGATGATAAGTGTGTTTTTGAAGTCCACCTTGCGGCCCAAACTGTCGGTCAGTATTCCGTCATCAAACACCTGCAATAGAATATTAAACACATCGGGGTGGGCTTTTTCAATTTCATCCAGCAACACCACGCAGTACGGTTTACGCCTTACTTTTTCGGTGAGTTGGCCGCCCTCTTCATACCCTACGTAGCCCGGAGGCGCCCCCACCAATCGCGATACAGAAAACTTCTCCATATATTCGCTCATATCAATGCGCACAAGCGCATCCTCGCTATCAAACAGGTAGCGGGCTATAGCTTTAGCAAGCTCGGTTTTGCCCACGCCTGTAGGTCCCAAAAAAATAAACGTACCGATGGGCTTTTTCGGGTCTTTAAGACCCACACGGTTGCGCTGTATGGCTTTCACCACTTTGCGCACCGCCTCGTCTTGGCCGATAACAGCATTCTGAATGTCAGCAGCCATGTTAATGAGCTTGTTGCTTTCGCTTTGCGCTACTTTGGTTACCGGTATGCCGGTCATCATCGCTACTACCTCAGCTATGTCATCCTCAGTTACCGGAAAACGTTTCGTGCGCGACTCTTCGTCCCAGCGATTTTTGGCGCGTTCTAATTCTTCTAAAAGTTTCTTTTCCGAATCGCGAAGTTTGGCTGCCTCCTCGTATTTCTGGCTTTTGACTACTAAGTTTTTTTGATTTTTAATTTCCTCAATTTGTTTTTCAAGTTCCAGTATGTTTTTAGGCACATGAATGTTTTTAAGGTGAACGCGGGCGCCCACTTCATCCATTACATCTATGGCCTTGTCGGGCAAAAACCGGTCGGTAATGTAGCGGGTTGATAATTTGACACACGCCTCTATTGCTTCTTTGGAATACTCCACGTTGTGGTATTCTTCGTACTTGGGTCGAATGTTGTTGAGTATCTGAATCGTTTCTTCGGGCGAGGGCGGGTCCACCATTACCTGCTGAAATCTACGGGCTAAAGCCCCGTCTTTTTCAATGTACTGGCGATATTCGTCTAAAGTTGAAGCACCAATGCATTGCAACTCACCGCGCGCCAGGGCTGGTTTAAAAATGTTGGAGGCATCCAGTGAGCCGGTAGCGCCTCCGGCGCCCACAATGGTGTGTATTTCATCAATAAACAGTATGACATCGCGATTTTTTTCCAGTTCATTCATGATAGCTTTCATGCGCTCCTCAAACTGCCCGCGATACTTGGTGCCTGCCACCAGGGCAGCCAAATCGAGCATTACTATCCGTTTGTTAAACAGCACACGCGACACTTTCTTTTGTACAATCCGAAGCGCTAATCCCTCCACGATAGCGGTTTTACCAACGCCCGGCTCACCAATCAGGATGGGGTTGTTTTTCTTTCTGCGCGAGAGTATCTGCGATACCCGCTCAATCTCATTTTCGCGACCCACGATAGGGTCTAACGCTCCCTCCTCTGCCAGGTGGGTTACGTCACGGCCAAAGTTGTCCAGCACAGGGGTCTTCGATTTCGTGTTACCTTGCTTCTTGGGTGGTTGGCTGGAGTAAGATCGTTTTTCGTCATCATACGGGTCTTCCTCCTGCGGGTCGTTGGGCGCTTCAAACCGGGTTTTTTCGGTATCCTGATTTCCTGCCAGCAACTCATCGCGAAAGACCTCATAGTCAACATCCATACGGGCGAGAATTTGGGTTACGATATTATCTTTATTTTTCAGGATGGAGAGCAAAAGATGCTCCGTGCCAATTACATCGCTTTTCATCACTTTCGCCTCCAGTACCGTAATTTTGAGTACCTTCTCTGCCTGTTTGGTTAAAGGCAGGTTATTGGGGTTAAAGTTTCCTTTTGCGGCTTTATCTTTGATGGAATCTTCGATGGTTTTGCGAAGCAGTACAGGGTCCACGTTCAGCCTGCGGAGCGTGCGTATGGCCAGGCACTCGCCATCGCGTATTAAACCCAAAATGAGGTGCTCTACACCGATGAAGTCGTGATTCAAACGAAGGGCCTCCTCCCGGCTGTACGAGATTACTTCTTTGACTTTGGGCGAGAATTTAGCTTCCATACGCTGTTCCTTGTATACTTAAAAACGCGCATTTTGTCAAATATGTGTCTGGTCCTCCCCTCATAAATGCGGCATTTATGGTAAACCTACATCATATATTCCAAACGCGCAACAATGCGGTAAAATTATTTATTCTTAATTACCAACAACAATTCGTTAATGGTACAGGTTTCAGACAACCCAACCGGCACCATTACAAATGATTGTTAAACAGCATGCGTAATATTACGACTTTTGAAAAGCTCCTCGTGGCTGCTCTTCGCTAAAAAACTTACCTTTGCGGCTCGGCTATGAGCGATGCCATCCACCATGAGTGCGGAATAGCCCTTATCCGGCTGCTGAAACCGCTTGCCCACTACACCGAAAAATACCATACCGCATCCTACGCACTGCAAAAGCTGTATTTACTCATGGAAAAACAGCACAACCGCGGCCAAGACGGAGCAGGCGTAGCCGTTATTAAACTGGACCCTCTGCCGGGCAGCCACTTCATCAACCGGGTGCGGAGCATCAACCCCCAACCAATAACAGACATATTTTCACAAATTTTCTCGCATTTTACCAGGGAGCGCAAATCCTTCTCTAATCCGGCAGCTGAAGCCGAGTGGCATAAACGTTATAATCCCTTTGCCGGAGAATTGCTGCTGGGGCATTTGCGTTACGGTACCTACGGACGCAATACCGATAGTTACTGCCATCCTTTTATCCGCGAAAACAACTGGATGACACGCAATTTAGTGCTGGCAGGTAACTTCAACATGACGAATGTAGATGACCAGTTTAATCTTCTTATCGAGCTTGGGCAGCACCCTCGCGAGCGCAGCGACACTATCACGGTGATGGAGAAAATCGGTCATTTTTTAGATGATGAGGTGCAAAACATATTTGATAAATATAAAAACCAGAAATACAGCAACAAAGAAATCACCGATTTTATCGCACGCGAATTAAGCGTTAGCCGGATTTTGAGACGCTCTGCAAAAGATTTTGACGGTGGCTATGCCATGGCGGGCATGTTTGGCCACGGAGATGCGTTTGTGCTGCGCGACCCCAACGGCATACGTCCGGCTTATTACTATCATGACGAGGAAATCGTTGTGGTGGCCAGCGAGCGGCCTGCCATACAAACCACATTTAATGTCCCATACGAAAAAATTGAGGAGGTTAAACCTGGCCATGCACTGGTAATTAAAAAAGACGGACGCGTAAAGCAAGACCTTGTGCGCGAGCCGGGCGAAAAAAGGTCGTGCAGCTTTGAACGGATATATTTCAGCCGCGGCACGGATAAAGAAATTTATGAAGAGCGAAAAAAACTGGGATATTATCTGACCGAACAAGTGCTAAAAGCCATACAATATGATTTTGAAAACACGGTATTTAGCTTCATCCCCAACACAGCGGAGGTGGCTTTTTATGGTTTAATGAAGGGGCTTGAAGATTATCTCAACCAATACAAGAAACAACAGCTGCTTCAAATAAAAAACCTCGAAGAGGAAACCATAGAGCGCATACTGAATCTGCGAATACGCTGGGAAAAGATTGCCGTGAAAGACGTGAAGGCGCGCACATTCATCACGGACGATCGCAGCCGCGATGAAATGGTGAGCCATGTGTACGACATCACGTACGGCAGCATACGCCCCGGTCAAGACACTCTCGTTGTAATTGACGACTCGATTGTGCGGGGCACTACCCTACAAAAAAGCATTTTGGCCAACCTGGCAAAACTCAACCCGCGTAAGATTGTGGTTGTATCCTCGGCCCCTCAAATCCGTTACCCCGACTGCTACGGCATTGACATGAGCCGCATGTATGACTTCGTGGCGTTTCGGGCACTAGTTGAGCTATTACGCGAGCGCGGTAAATGGCAAATGCTTCACGAGGTGTATGATTTATGTATAGCCGATATGGAAAAGCCCGCCGAGGAAGTAACCAACCACGTAAAAAAACTCTACGACCTCTTTACCGATGATGAGATATCTGCTAAAATTTCTGAAATCGTAAAGCCCCATAACTTATTTACAGAAGTGCAGGTTATATTTCAAACCATTGAAAACCTACACCGTGCTTGCCCCAATCATACCGGTGACTGGTACTTTACGGGCAACTACCCTACTCCGGGCGGCAACAAAGTAGCTAACCGGGCATTTATTAATTTCATAGAGGGTAAAAATGAACGAGGTTACTAAAGCTGATGTAGCAATATGGAGCTGCTCATAAGCGATATGGGAATAACTGATGTGTTACTCACGTTGTTGTATTTGCTTTTCGCTTATGGTCTTGCGCTCGGTGTTGTTAACAGAAATAAAGACAGAATACATCAGTTATATTACCTAAAGGGGTTTAATTACAAAATAATTGCCACTTTATTTTTTGCGTCTATCTATGTGTTTTATTATGCAGGTGGCGATTCTCTGGCATTTTACGGAACCATTAAATCTATTTACAATATATTTTTCAATGACCCTTCGCAAGTTTTTTCATTCATATACAACCCCTATGAGAACTATCCGTCACCAGCCCGTGTAGAAGCGGGTAGTTACGGGGTACAATATCTCACCAGAGGGTATGCCTCGTTGATGGTCATTCGCATTGGTTTTTTATTGGACTTAATTTCATTTAATTCCTACTGGGCGCTGTGTATAGTATTTGCCGTAATTTCTTACTACTTCACCTGGAAATTCTTCCTTTTGTTATGTGAGATCTATCCAAATATGCATAAGGAATTTGCTCTTGCCGTACTGTATATTCCTTCTGTGCTGTTTTGGGGTTCGGGGCTTGCCAAAGATACCATTATGACCGGATCTATTTTCTTTTTTTTCTATTGTTCGTACAGATTGCTTATCAACCGCCGGCGCCCGTTGTATTATTTCTTTTTGCTGGTAGTTACTGGTTACATAATATTCATTATTCGTTCATTTATTTTGCTTACGATAGTGCCGTGTATTATATTAATGATCACAGTTCATTACCGCACTTCCATTCGCAATTCAATATTGCGTTTTCTCATAACGCCTTTTTTGATAGTAGGTGGTCTTGCTGGTTCATACTATGCCATTGTGGAAATCGGAAGCAGTGAATCATCCTACAACCTCGAAGCTTTGGAGTACAAAGCCACAGGATTTCGTACCTGGCACACTACTCAGGGTGGTTCAACTTACTCGCTTGGGGGTGACCCGGATGATGTTTCATTGCCAAACCTGCTCAAGCAAACTCCGCTTGCATTAGTTTATAGCTTGTTTGGGCCGTTTATTTGGCAAGTGAGAAACCCTGTGATGTTACTTTCCGCACTGGAAAGTATGGCACTACTTTATTTTACGCTCGGTATTTTATTACGCACAAAACTGTGGCGGATCTATGAAATAATCATTTCTGAACCCCTCATTGCCTACGCATTGCCGTTTTGTATCGTACTTGCCATTGCTATCGGGCTTACCAGTTTTAATTTCGGGGCGCTGGTTCGTTACCGTATTCCCATTTTACCGTTTTATGTAATAATGCTTGTGCTGATGCGATATAGATTGGGGTACGGCAATGCAAACCGGTAATGGTGTGCGTACCAGTAAGGTATATTTGCAATGAAGTTTGCAACTTGTAATGTTAATAATTGGATAAATACGCATATTGCGCACTCAACACATGAAAGCAATCGTATTTGGTGCAGGCGGATTTATTGGCCATCACCTGGTGAACCGACTTAAAAAGGAGGGGTACCGGGTAACAGGTGTTGACCTGAAGCACCCGCCATTTTCGCCCTCTGAAGCCGATGAATTCATCCTGGCTGACCTGCGGCAAGAGAAAAATGTAAAAGAAATACTCAGTACCGGAGCAGATGAGCTTTATCAGTTGGCGGCAGATATGGGCGGCGCCGGCTATATTTTTACAGGTGAGAACGATGCCAACGTAATGCACAATTCGGCATTAATTAATTTGAATACAGTATACCATTGCATAAAATTTAACATTAAAAAAGTTTTTTTTTCATCATCTGCGTGTGTTTACCCGGCATATAACCAGGCCGACCCCGATAATCCGGTGTGCAGCGAAGACAGCGCTTACCCTGCCCAACCCGACAGCGAGTATGGATGGGAGAAGCTCTTCAGCGAGCGGCTATATCTGAGTTTTCAGCGCAATTATGGTTTAAATGTGCGGATTGCACGCTTCCACAATATCTTTGGTCCGGAGTGTGAGTGGCAAGGCGGACGCGAAAAAGCGCCAGCGGCCCTTTGCCGTAAAGTTGCTTTAGCACGGAATGGTGAAGAGATTGAAGTTTGGGGTAGCGGAGCACAGACTCGCTCTTTTCTTTACATTGATGAATGTATAGAAGGTGTACGCAGAATGATGCTAAGCAACTTTACAGGCCCACTTAACATTGGCTCCGAAGAAATGGTAACGATTAATCAACTCGCGCAAATGATTATACAGATATCGGGCAAAAACCTGCGTATCGTAAACATGCCCGGACCGGTAGGTGTTATGGGTCGAAAATCCGATAACCGGCTGATATCGGAAGTACTCGGATGGAAACCCTCTCAATCCTTATTGCAAGGTGTAGAACTTACCTACAGGTGGGTTGAGGGGCAAGTCGCCTACTCGCAACACAATAGTACTAAGAGAATTTAACATCGTTTGATAATATCGCACATAGAATTATGAAATCGGCTTCGCGGCAAGAAGAATGGACAGAGATTATTACTCCCCGCCGGGGTTTATGGGATATACCTTTGCGCGAATTATGGCGCTATCGCGACCTTACGTGGCTCTTTGTACTGCGCGATATAAAAGCCCAATATAAACAAACCATCCTCGGCCCGCTATGGTTTCTGGTGCAACCTTTGCTCAGTACATTAGTTTTTTTCTTTATATTTAACAGAATCGCCCGGTTGCCAACCGATGGAATACCTCCGGTTTTGTTTTATCTGTCGGGAATTGTTTTGTGGTCATATTTTGCAGAGTGTCTTAATAAAACATCCAACGTTTTTACCGTTAATGCCAATATTTTCGGTAAGGTGTACTTTCCACGGCTGACCATACCCATATCGGTTGTCATTGGAGGGTTAGTGCGACTGGCTACCCAATTATTTACTCTTGCTATCATAATCATATATTACATTTATGCTGACGAGTACCGGTTTCAACCCAACCTGGCGCTTTTGCTTACGCCTCTGCTTATCGTATTACTTGCCGCTCTTGGGCTTTCGCTTGGCATTATTTTTTCATCGCTCACCACCAAGTACAAAGATTTGTCGTTTCTGCTTGCTTTCGGTGTTCAGTTGTGGATGTATGCGTCTCCTGTTATATACCCTCTGCGGGCTGTTACTGGTAAACTCCGCGATATCCTTTTACTAAACCCGGTAACACCTGTGATTGAAACATTCCGGTATGCATTGTTTGGCAGCGGTTATTACGAACCGGGTGCATTGCTATACACAGCACTTTTCTCACTCGTTGCTTTCGTAATAGGGATTGTGATTTTCAATCAGGTCGAAAAATCTTTCATGGACACCGTGTAATGATATGGGTCAAACTGTTATAAGTGTTGAGGGGTTATATAAGCAATACCGGCTTGGGCTGGTAAGCACGGGTACACTAGTACACGACCTTAACCGATGGTGGCACCTGGTAAGGGGAAAAGAAGACCCTTATCAGAAAATAACCATCACGAACAATCGCTCTCAGAGAGCAAGCGGTGAGTATGTATGGGCATTACAAAACATAAACTTTGAAGTAAAACAGGGAGAAGTACTCGGCATAATAGGGCGCAACGGTGCCGGAAAATCTACTCTATTGAAAATACTGTCTAAAATCACTGGACCAACCAAAGGACAAATCAAAATTAAGGGCCGGGTGGCAAGCTTGCTGGAAGTGGGCACCGGATTTCAGCCAGAACTTACCGGCCGCGACAATATTTTCCTGAACGGCGCCATTTTGGGTATGACGAAAGCCGAGATTAAACGCAAGTTTGATGAGATAGTGGACTTCAGCGGTGTAGAACAATACATTGACACTCCCGTAAAAAGATACAGCAGTGGCATGTATGTTCGCCTGGCATTTGCCGTAGCGGCACATCTGGAGCCCGAAATACTCGTAGTGGATGAGGTGCTGGCAGTAGGCGACGCGGAATTTCAGCGAAAGTGTTTGGGTAAAATGAAAGATGTGAGCTTTCAGGGACGTACCGTACTCTTTGTGAGCCACAATATGACAGCCGTGGAAAGTTTATGCAGCCGGGCAATAATGCTCAAAGAAGGCATGCTGGAAAAAGAGGGAACCTCAACTGAGGTGGTTGACTATTACTTAAACAGCGGCTCATTCGACAGGCGGCGCTTCGCATACACGGTAGCTGATGAAGCACCCGGTAATTATGAAGTACGTATTTTATCTGCTGCCATCGAAAATACTTCTTCACAAAATCCGGATGATGTGATTGACGTAACGTCCTCCTTTGATATTGCTTTCAAAATAATCAATACCAGTAAAGCCGAACGATTGTATGTGGGTTTTGACTTGTGCAGTGCAAAAGGAGATGTAATCTTTGGCGCATCACATACATTTGCCGCGCCGTTTGGAGTTCCCGTGGAAGCTCGATGTCACATACCGGAAGGCCTGATGAATGACGGTTACTATAGTATTTACGTCTATATTTATACTTCCGACATGCGCCAGATTTACAAAAATGAGGAGTTGCTCACCTTTCAGGTAAGAGATGTGGAGCGCGAAATGGGTTTTATGGGAAAAATAAACGGCATGGTAAGACCCAAACTCAACTGGCACTGTAACGTATTATCAGCATGAAAAAAGTAGCCATCACGCAATCTAACTATATCCCTTGGAAAGGATACTTTGAAACCATCTACCGGATGGATGAATTTATTTTATATGATGATGTGCAATATACCCGAAGGGACTGGCGCAACCGAAATCTGATTAAAACCCCCAATGGACTACTCTGGTTGACGATCCCTGTAGAAGTGAAAGGGAAATATCACCAACTTATTAATGAAACTGTGATAAGTGACCCTACTTGGAAAATACACCACTGGAAAACACTGCAAACATTTTATGCCCGCGCGCCTTACTTTAAGGAGGTAAGCTCTTTTTTTGAAGAATTATACCTGAACTGTAACGAAAAATACCTTAGCGCTATTAACTATCGATTTTTGACGGCTATTTGCTCGCTTCTTGGTATCACCACCCCTATCACACGCAGCAGTGATTATCAATTGATAGGTGATAAATCAGAGCGGCTTCTGAATATATGTTTACAATGTAGCGCAACCGATTATTATTCTGGACCTTCCGCACAAAGTTATCTGAACGTCAGCATATTTGAGCAAAAAAACGTACGCATCCATTGGCTGGATTACAATGGTTATCCTGAGTATCCGCAGCTATATCCGCCCTTTGAACATGCGGTAAGTATTCTGGATTTAATTTTCAATGTAGGCCCAGCCAACGCCAAAAATTATTTTATTCGTAACACATGCAACGATTAGCCATCATCGGCTCCGGGGATTTAGGTCGCCAGATAGCGTATTACGCAAACGCTATGGGTTCTTACAAAGTAATCGGGTTTCTGGACGATTTTGAAAAACCCGGTACCGTAAAACATGGAATAGAGATATTAGGAGGCATTGATATACTTCGCAAATTGTACGCACAAGATACCTTTGATGTATTAATGATTGGTATTGGATACAAACACATGCAAAAACGCGCAGCGGTTTTTCGGGAACATCACGGTAAAATACCCTTTGCACGCATTATACACCCCTCCTGCATCATCGACCCCTCGAGCCGGATAGAAGAAGGAGTGATTATTTTTCCGGGATGTGTGATAGATTGCAACTCATATATTGGACCCAATGTTCTTATATACACAGGTTGTACCATCTCGCACGATGTAAAGATTGGTGCACACTCCATGTTGGCGCCTGCAATTAAAACTTCCGGATTTGTTGATATCGGTGAGTGCGTAACCTTAGGCACTGGCACCGTCATTATAGATCATATTAAAATTACAGCTAATGTAATCACAGGTGCCGGAAGCGTAGTGGTTAATGACCTGCTCGAAGCTGGTTTATACTATGGTGTTCCCGCTAAACTCAAATTAAAACATGGTACCCTTTAACTTGCCTTTTTTGACCGGTAAAGAGCTTACCTATATCCGCGAAGCGGTGGAGTCAGGAAAGATTTCTGGCGATGGCATATTCACCAAAAAATGCCATGAATATTTTGAAAAACGGTACGGCTTCAAGAAGTGCCTGCTCACCACATCTTGCACGGATGCCCTGGAAATGGCCGCGATCCTCCTCAACATACAGCCCGGTGATGAAGTGATTGTACCCTCATTTACGTTTGTATCAACCGCGAATGCTTTTGTGCTGCGCGGTGCGAAAATTGTTTTTGCGGACAGTAATGACCGCAACCCCAATCTGGACGCAGGTAAAATCTGCGATTTAGTGACAGATCGCACCAAAGCTATCGTTCCTGTACACTATGCGGGTATCGCATGTGATATGGACGCTATCATGCAGTTGGCTGAAAAGTATAACTTGTTTGTTGTAGAAGATGCCGCCCAGGCTATTGACAGTTACCATAAGGGACGTCCGTTGGGAAGCATCGGGCATTTAGGTGCATTCAGCTTTCATGAAACAAAAAACATCATTTCGGGCGAAGGTGGTATGCTCGTTATCAACGATGAGCGATTTATGAAACGCGCTGAAATTATCCGCGAAAAAGGCACCAATCGTTCATCCTTTTTCAGGGGAGAGGTTGATAAATACGGTTGGGTGGACGTGGGCTCTTCGTTTCTCCCCTCCGAGGTTATTTCTGCATTTCTGTATGCACAGCTAGAAAAACTTGAAGACATACAAGCCAAACGCAAAGAGGTGTGGAACGTTTATTACCAGCGCCTGCTGCCACTTGAACAATCCGGTAAGATTACCTTGCCGTACCTGCCTGAGTATGCTACCAACAACGCACACATGTTTTACATAGTGTGTAAAAGCCTGGAAGAGCGTACCGCATTGATTGATTTTTTGAAACAACATGAAATTCAAGCCGTGTTTCATTACCTGTCTTTGCACAAGTCACCATTTTACTTACCTAAGCATGATGGGCGCGAACTGCCCTTAGCAGATCATTATTCCGATTGTCTGTTGCGCTTACCTATGTTTTATAATTTGACTACAGAAACCACCAATTATGTGTCAGACATCATCCTAAAGTTTTATAAGGATAATTAAGCATGCGCAAAAAAAAAGTATTGTTTGTCGTTTATTATTTCATTCAGGCAGGTGGTGAACGTTACACTTATGAAATAGCCCGTGCTTTAAACAAAGAGAGATTTGAGATTCACTTTCTCAAAATTTATCCGCTTGGCTCAAACAAAAACTGGCCAAATGAATACTACTACCAGCCAACTTTGGAACTCGGTTGTAAAGTTCATTTTTACGAAGACCTGCTGAAGTCATCTTCTTCGCTGAAACGTTTTAAACTTTTTGAGCAGTTAAGCCGTTTGATACCCATAGGACGCTTGCAGGCATACACCTCTAACCGAGTTGCCGAAGAAACTCTTAATACGTTACAAAATTTTTTAAATGAATTTGACATTGTTAACTGGATGGGAAATGGAATCTTTGCACACCTGGGGCGCCACACGAACCCATCACGTTACAAAGAGTACATTCACCTTCTTTCAACCCGTTTTCAATACGAACATGATCTGTACGCTGTGTGGGACAAAGAGCGCTCCTATCATTTTTTCAGTCCCTTCTCCCCATGGTTGCTCGAACGGGAGTTACATGGCTTTAAAAATTTCCGCCATACGTATTTTCCGATGAGCTTGTCCCTACAACCTTACGAAGTAGAAAACAGCCAAAAGCGAAAACCTCCATTTATAATTGCCGTGTTTACACGAATCGACAAGCTGAAACCTATGGAACCATACATATACGGTCTTAAACTATTGCTGGAAAAAGGAGTAGATGCTGAACTGCACATATACGGCGCGGGAGATCCTGCCCTTACCGGTTTAAAACGTCAGATAGAACACCTCTATATCACCGACAAGGTAAAATTCAAAGGCCATGCAGAGTCCATCGAAACAGTAATGAAAACGGGTGAGATTGATCTCGTTTGGTTTCAGTCGGGCAACAATCGCCCCGCCGGTTTTGCGGCATTCGAAATTGCCATGAGCGGGGTGCCGCAGGTATTTTGGGATTTTGCGCAATATGTCCCCGAGCCGGAGTACAACGAAGTTTACCCGAACTACACCCACCTTACAAATTTCGTGCAAAAAAGCAGCGAGTTGCTGTTAGACCCTGCTAAGCGAAAAGAACTGGGTTTGCGGCAACGCGCATTTGTGCTAAGGCATCAGGACATCCACCAAAACATAGAGATTATAGAGAGTGAATTTCTAAACAACTAATTTAATCCCAGGATATCGAGCAATTTTTTACGCTCAATTTCCCAACTAAACAGATCTCTCACCCTTTCCCACCCGGCTCTTCCCATCCTGTGACGAAGTGCACTGTCTGAAGCTAAACGCAGAATGCATTCTGCCATAGCTGCGGAATCGCCCGGCTCCACCAAAAAGCCCGTTACTCCATCTTCTACCGCCTCGGGTATTCCGGTAAGGCGTGTTGCCACCACAGGTAGTCCGTGTCCCATAGCTTCCAGAATAGAAACCGGTAACCCTTCTGCCATTCCGTTTTCTGTGTCCTCCACACTGTGTTGTATGTATATATCCGCCTGTTGCAATAACTCCAATACTTGTTGGTGTGGTAGGCCTCCGGTAACATGTATTTTATCGTGCATCTGAAAGGCGTGTACTAATTGCTGGGCGGCTTGTAAGTAGGGTCCAGCCCCTATGTATGTAAAATCTAGCCGGCTGTCTTTTTCTGCCGCTCTTCTGAAAGCATCAATTGTATAGACAGGTGATTTGCAGGGAATCATGCGCCCTACACTGATGCATGTAATCTTATCGCGCAACTCACGGGGTGTAAAATGTTCAAGCGGTTCAGTACCGCAAGGTACTACCCTAATTATCTCTTCGCGTATGCCCGCAGCAATAAGTTGTCGCTTTGAAAATTCACTGATGGTAATAATACCATTTGTTTGATTGTATTTCAGGTATTCGCGCCTCCACTGCTCTTCGCGCAAGCGCACATTAATATCTGTACCATGCGCATGTGCAAAAAAACGAATGCCCAGTTCATTCGCCACATCAATCCATTGAACCGACCAGTCCAGAAATTCACTCATGATTACCTGTACACCATATTTTTTAAGTGATCGTTTAAGAGCGTTTAAATCGGGCGAGTAACCAATGTAGTGATAGACGCGACTTTTAAACGCCTGCAAGAGATTTTGGCGTCTGGGCGGGCATAGGTTGTGAGTGGGTTGTGTGGTACTCCAGTCACCTGTAAAATTAAGGCAACTTACAGCAAGTGTTTTGCCGGGATATAACTCGTTAACGTGTTTGTGAATGAATGTTTCGGACCGGTGACCTAAACCGGGGCAGAACACTGCCAACGGAAGTACCGTCTTTTTCATGACTTGTACGAAGTAAGGCGCAAAGGAGAGAATAATTTAACGCACCACCAATTTTTTGTTGATCACCTCATCATTATAGCGAACTGATATCACATAAACCCCTGCCTGATAAGTTTGAACGGGAATTGTGAAATCAGTTCTGCCGGGCAGAACATCCAGCGTAGTGTTTCGTTCTGTAAAACGCCCGTGAACATCGCTAATGCTGATGAGTACTTTACCTGCCTGCGGTACGATTATCCCAAGCATGCAGTCATTATCGGCCGGATTTGTTATCGGGCCGATTAATTGCAAGGTGGCATTTACGGAGGCACAATTGCTATTGTTATCGTAGCGCGTCTCCGGTTCTCCGTTGTTTACATGTTTTGCTTCCACGCATACATATCCGGCATCTTTGTTTGCAGGCATAAGGAGCCCGGCATTAAACGTATGGACGGTATAGATACCTGGCAAAAGGACCCCTTGCCACTTTTCTACCAACAACGTTACATTCCCTTGCAGTAAGTACAAATCAGCTGAGGTGACAGGACGTGTACCTGCATTGTACATGGTGACATGCGTAAGCATCACATTAGACCCGTCAGGTTTTGTGGTGTTGCTCGTGTACACCTGGTCTATACCCAAATCCAGTAAGGTGGGCGCTACTACGAGCATTTTCTGCGCAGTATCCGTACATCCGGCATCTGAATATGATATTAAATAAATATCAAATGTATCGTTTTCAGTATATAAATGCGTCGGCTGGGGTAATGTGCCAGTGGTGCCGTCTCCAAATATCCACCAGTATGCCACAGCTCCCTGGCTATTGTTATTAAAACTAACAGACAATGGTGCAGCACCGTACTGGGGGGAGAACGAAAAATCTGCAACCGGTAAGGGTTTCACGTTAACCAACTGCGTTACGGAGTCCTTACAACCATTTACGGTGGTTACTTTGAGTGATACGGGATAGTTACCCGGCTCACTAAACGTGTATGCAGGTGCGGGCGTGTTGTATATTTCTCCATTGATAATCCACGTACGTACAACGATACTATCGTTTAGCGCCATACTACTGTCTACCGGCTCATAGAGCGCACCTGCACATGCAGTAAGACTTGTAAAGTTTGCTACAGGGGTCGGATATATGGTCAATTGTTTTGTCACAGTGCTTTTACAGCCAATCGCATTTTCTATGGTTAATGAGACCTGATAGGTACCCGACTGAGCATACTGATGTTCAACAATCTTTGTATTGGCAGGTGAACTTTGATCGCCAAGATCCCACAATCTATCCACTACTGACAGTGATGGGGATATATCCGTAAAACGAGTGTATTCGCCAAAACAAACATTTTCGAAAGTAAAGTCGGCAATCAGAGCACCAAAAACCTCCACATTTTGTACTGCTGTATCGGCACATCCGGTGGCTGTAGCGGCTACAAGAGTAACCGGAAAAATACCCTGCTGCTTAAAAACATAAGTCGGATTTTTACCTGTTAAAGTATCATTGCCTATGTACCATATCCACGATGCTACTGTATCGCCAAAAAACGCTACAGATGCATCAAACAATTTTGTGAGCGAATTAGCACAGATAATGGCCGATGTAGTAAAGTTTGCGAGTGGTGGAGTAGAAACAACCACCGTTTTTGCTAATGAGTTTTGGCATCCTGAGTCGGTCACCACCGTAAGTGTAACGTTATACAAACCGGGTACGGGGTATAATTTTTGGGGATTTTGTAGGGTTGAAGTGGTAAAATCACCAAAAGACCAATGCCATGATTTTATGTTATCGGGTGGCACGGCGCTGCTCAAATCACTGAAGAAGGTCGTGTCTCCTATACATACAGAATTGGCAGTAAAGTTTACTTGCGGAATAATACCCACTACGGTTACATACGTAGAGTCGGTATTTTTGCAACCTATTGCATCCGTAGCTATCATTTTGTAGTATCCCGTTGTTCCGATAGTAACTACAGGGCCGGTGGTATTATTGCTCCACTGTACACTACTTACCGGATATGTGAGGCCGGTGGTGTTAATTGCAAGAAGATTTCCGGTGCAAAGCGTAGTATCAGGTAGCAGCAAGGTAGTGAGCAGCGGGAAAGAGTCAACCTTTATGGTTGCCACAGGAGTAGTGAAGGCACATCCGTTGGTATCGCTGATAACGCAGAAGTATTCACCGGGGAGTTGCGTTGTAATGGAAGGAGTATTGAGCGCGTTTGACCACAGGTAGGAATAAAGAGCAGGCGAAGCAACGGTCTGCACATTGATTGTAACGTTCTGTCCCACACACACAATAGTATCGGTAAGGTTCAAGGTGGGCGTTGCAAAAGTGACCTGAACGGAGTCAACCGACTGCCTGCCGAATACATCAGTGACGGTTACACGGTACTTACCCGATTGTTGCACCTGTATGCTTGGCTGTGTTTCCCCGGTAGACCACAAATAACTCACAAAGCGATTTCCGGCATTAAGCGTAACAGGACACAAGCTGTAGTTCTGCACAATATCAGGCCCTAACTCAACAGGGCTAGTGTATTTATTGTAGAAGTAATCAAGCACGCTGGCTCGCTCTTGCGCGTTAAGCGCCTTGTTATAAACAATTACTTCTACAACATCTCCCTTATAAAACGTTCCATCCGGCAATTTTCCGATTTGGTAAGGGGCATTAGTAAAAGGTCCAAGAGCAAGAGGATCTGGAGATATAACATTTGTCACATTGTTGTTATTAATGTATAAATTTAAAGTGTTATTTAATTGTTTAATAACCTGTTTTACACGATAGTTGAAGCCCGATGCCAAGGCACTACCGGAAGACCCGCTCACATAAATATTGTTAGTAAAAACACCGTAAGTTTGATTCAATAACCTACGCACCATACAAAAACCATTGTTGGAACGGTTGATGGTGAAAATACCGGCAGACTGACCTAGCTGAGGTTGTGCTTCACCGCTTGTTAATACAAAAATACTGAGCGAGCTGTTGGAAATGCCCGCTATAAGTTGCCCTATGAGTGAGTCGTTTGTGCCATCGAATCGCACAGCCGGAAAATTATTGAGTAGCGGAACAGCGCTGATGTATTGGGGCATGGCTGAAAAGTTGGGTTGTGTGGCATGACGCCCAAAACCGCTGAAATCATTCATATGGCTAACAAACCCGTTAATTACTGTTACACCCTCGTTGGCTTTAAGCCACAATTGCATACCAGAAATAGAAGTAGGTGTTACTAAACGAAATCTGCGAACGGGGGTAGTGAAAGAGTCGTTGCACAAGCTGTAGCTCCTTACAAAGTAAAAGTAGGTCGTTGAGTTAGTAAGGTTAACCGTGAAATGATTGTTTGTAATGTTGGGATAAATTAGAGGATTAGCCATCGTGCTATCGGTAGAGATAAAAAGTGAATATTTAACTGCACCGGAAGAATTACTCCAGTTGATGGCTACTGAGGCATCGGTAAGCACCGCCTGATTGGCAGGTGATAATATACTGAATGGCGATACTGAAACAGAAGTGGTTTTTACCTGTACGGTCGCCTGCGCAGTATCGGTGCATCCGTTTGAAGAAGTGACAACCAATTGTAAGTTTTTATTTCCGGGCGAGGTGTAGGTATGCGTTGGCTGCGAAGAAGAGGAAATGCCTCCATCACCGAATGTCCAATACCATGCTACTATACTATCCGGCGAGGGAGCTGTACTGTAATGATAGTACAAGCGTGGTACGTTCTGGCAGGCAGAATCGGAATATATCACTGCCTCCGGTATTGCTTTCACCCACACCTGTTTTTGGTTGATGTTGGAACATCCGCTGGTTGTTTTGGCAAACAGGGTAACGGTGTAATTTCCGGTTGCCGGATAGACATAAACAGGGTTTATTAAATTAGATGAGTCACCATTGCCAAAACTCCACTGAATAAAATTGACTGTGGATGTATCGGTACTGGTTACTACGGCATTGTGTTTGTACACCTGACCCAGGCATAACGTATCACCGTTGAGCACGATACTCGGAGCGTTTCCGACAATCGTCACCAGCGCTGTGTCTTTGCCGATGCAGCCATTTTGATTGGTTACCGTTACGCTATATGCGCCGGTAACGTTAATAGGTATTACGGGCGTACTTTGGCCGGTACTCCACAAAAAGTTAAGGTTGTTCCAGTTACTTGGCGACTGAAGGGCAATTACATTACCAGCACATAAGTTTGTGTCTCCTCCGAGCGAAACGAGCACCGAAAACGTATCAACCGTAATCGTTTTAGCTGGAGAAGTTTTGGTACAGCCCAGCGTATCATTGGCAACAAAAAAGTATGAGCCGGATTGATTAGCAATGAAGCTTGACCCCGTAGAATTATTTTGCCAGGTAAATGTGTAAGGGCCCGGGGGTACCACGGGAGTCAGGAGTACCGTGCTCCCCAGGCATATCGTTGTATCGTTTATGTTGAGTGAAACGGATGGAAACGAGACAGTGATACTATCGTTGCTGGTACGACCAAAAACATCCGTAACGGTAACGCGGTAAGTCCCCGGATTGCTGACGGTTATGGAGGGTGTATTTTGCAATGTACTCCATGCGTATGAGGTATAACCGCAACCGGCGCTGAGCGTACGACAGAAAGTGTACGGCTCATTCCACACAGCCGGACCCAAATCAACAGGCGGAGCATATTTATTGTATAAGTAGTTAAGCACCTGTTGCCGCTCTGAATTGTTGAGGGCTTTATCATACACCAGTATTTCGGCAATGTCACCTTTAAAAAATGCGTTACCAGGGCCTTTAGCAAGTTGGTAAGGGGCATTGGTAAAAGGTGCAATCACCGCCGGGTTTGTAGAATTACTCAGCGTTACGGCATTGTTGTTGATGTAAAGTGTCACATCATTGTTCAGGCGCTTGATTACCTGATGTACCCTGAAATTAAAGCCCGCGTTAGGCGCACTGGCCGTGGTACCACTAACATAAACATTATTGGTTAATAATCCATAAGTTTGGTTGATCACCCTTCTGACCACCCAGAAACCATTCGACACCTGATTGATAGAAAAAAACGGTGCATTTGTCCCCGCGGTGGTCTGTGTCTCACCGCTCGCAAGGATAAATACCGATATAGAACTGTCCGAAATACCAGGTATAAGCTGACCGATGAGCGAATCGTTTATGCCGTCAAATTTGATGCTTGGTTTATTGTTGATGAGGCAGTTGGTAGCTACAAACTGTGGCTGAGCACCCGGATTGGGCTGTGTACAGTGGTAGTTGTTGCCGCTAATGTCGTTCCATTGCGTAACAGATGTGCCCGATAGGGTAACGCCCGTATCAGCACTTAACCATAACCTCAACCCCGGCAAAGAGGCAGGAGTAAATTGCGCCTGTGCAACAGTGAGTAAAAGAAAACAGCTAAAGAACAGCAAGCACGTGCGTATATAAACAATCATAACCGCGATGTGTTTCAAACTTTCTGTAAATCTAAAATAAAAGACGAAAATTACATCCATTGGAGTTGTTTAGGGAAGGTATTGTATCTGATACATGGTACATGCCGGCAACTTATGTTGTTCAATGATGGTATTAGCAATTAATAGTGAAGCGGGAAATCAACAGTTACTTCATAAAATTGAACGTGGATATAATGTGATAAAAAACATCAGGGTTTTATGGAAAGCTGCAGCGGTTAACCGTACATTCGCAGCTCACTTGCAGCACTAAACAATATATGGAAAAGAGAATTAATACCGCGCTGATTTCTGTATATTACAAAGACGGATTAGACAACATAGCCAAAGCGCTGAACCGCCTGGGAGTAAAAATTTACAGCACGGGTGGCACCCAGCGGTATATTGAAGAATTGGGCATACCGGTCACCGCCGTTGAAGAACTCACCTCGTACCCCTCTATATTAGGCGGGCGGGTAAAAACGCTTCACCCGAAGGTTTTCGGAGGAATTTTAGGGCGCAGAAACTCAGCTGAGGACTGCCGGGAAATGAAACAATACGACATTCCTGCCATTGACCTTGTAGTAGTAGATTTATACCCTTTTGAAGATACCGTTGCCGGCGGCGCTTCGCATGAAGATGTTATAGAAAAAATTGATATTGGGGGAGTATCACTCATCAGGGCTGCTGCTAAAAATTTTGCCGATACGCTGGTGATAGCTACGCGCGATGATTATGAAGGTTTACTGCGGATACTTACTGAGAACAATGGCAAAACTGACAGGACTACACGCATGCGCTATGCTGCCAAAGCTTTTTCCATCACCTCCCACTACGACACACGAATCTTTCAATATTTTAATGAAGAGGTTCGCCTGCCGGTATTTACGTATAGCGAACACAACGCAATGATTTTGCGTTACGGGGAGAACCCCCACCAGCAAGGGACTTTCTTCGGAAATCTTAACGAAATTTTTGATGTGCTGGGTGGCAAAGAGTTATCCTACAACAATTTAGTAGATATTGATTCTGCTGTTCAATTAGTGGGTGAATTTACAGAGCCGACCGTAGCCATCATTAAACACACCAATAGTTGCGGACTCGCAAGCCGCGGAGAGATTGCTGAGGCATACCAAGCTGCGTTGGCTTGCGACCCCACATCGGCTTTTGGCGGCATTATAGCTGTGAACCGTCCGGTGGACACTGCTACCGCTGATTTGATGAATTCATTGTTTTTTGAAGCTTTAATTGCACCTGCGTTTGACCCAAAAGCGCTGGAAACCTTACGCAGCAAAAAAAACCGCATCCTGCTGCGTTGGAAAAAACAGGTGACTGTTCCCGTTTCGTTTAAGAGTGTGCTTAACGGGGTGCTGGTGCAAAGTGCCGACCTGAATACCGAGAAGCGCGATACATTTAAGGTAGTAACTAATAAGAGGCCCACGGAAGCAGAGCTGAGTGATTTGGAGTTTGCGATTGTGGCGGTAAAACACCTCAAAAGCAACGGTATAGCACTGGCAAAGAACAAACAACTCATAGGCAGCAACAGCGGACAAACCAGCCGTGTAGATGCGCTGCAGTATGCAATTACGCGCGCGAAAACGCACGGGTTTGACTTGCGCGGAGCGGTGATGGCAAGCGATGCATTTTTTCCGTTTCCGGACTGTGTAAACATCAGCGCGGCTGCCGGCATCACCGCCATTGCTCAACCCGGCGGCAGCATACGCGACCAGGAGAGCATAGATGCAGCCAACGCGGCAGGAATCGCCATGGTATTTACCGGCGTACGCCACTTTCGCCATTAAGGTACAGCAGAGTACTTGCTCCTGCGCTCAATCCATGAGATTACTTCTTCGACTATTGTGAGAAACAGTTTGCTGTGTTGCCCGTCGTTTGGTACGGGAGGACAGTAGCGCCCCAGCCGCACTATCACTAACCGGTGTGAGGGGATGGTGATGATAAACTGCCCCAATATGCCCCACTGATAGAACACTTTTACACCATTTTTCTGGTGTAACCAGAACGAGTAACCGTAAAAGGGTACTAACACAGGGGAGGTTGCCAGCGATACAAAAGCGCTATCAATCAGTTGCGTATTGTTCCACCTGCCGTGATGTAGCATAAGTTTGCCAAAGCGCGCAAAGTCGCGGGCGTTAGAGTTGAAACAACAAAACGCCAGTTCGGTGCCGTTGCCATCGGTGTGCCAGCGCGCAGTGTGTTGTGCCTGCAGGGGTTGCCAAAGCCAGGCAGAAGCAAGCTCGCTGAGGGTTTTTCCCGTAACGCGTGTAAGGCAAATGCCGAGCAGTTGCGTTGCCCCGCTCTGATAATTGTGAAATTGCCCGGGCTTTTCTACTACACGTAAGCCAAGCGTGAGCGCCTGTAAGTTATTTCCGTAGTACGCCTTGGCTGTGATGGAGAAAGGGTCGTGGTATCGCTCATCCCAATCCAGACCGGCACACATAGCCGACAAATGCCATAGTTCCAAATCACGGGCGTACTCTCCCTGCAACTCGGGTAAAACGGAAACTACTTTCTGGTTCCAACCCTGAAAGTATCCTTTTTGTATGGCTATCTGCGCCAGCAGCGTAACGATGCTCTTTGCCATACTGAATGAGTTGGAGAGAGAACTGTCAGAGTAGCTGTGCCAGTAATGCTCAGCAAGGATGCTGTCGTTGTGGATGATGAGGAATGCTACGGTTTCGTTTTGTTGCAGTGCAGACAAGAGTTTATCACTCAGGGGTTGCCGGTTGTAATCTTCTGCCAAGGGCCATGCAGCGCCATTGCCGGCAGGGATGTCGTGTAAAGTAAAAAATCGCATGTCATCAATGCTGGCGGAAGTATTACCGTGCAAATAGGCAGCCCAGAGACCTTTGAGCAGATAACCGTTGCCGGTTACGTATGCTACTCCGATAAGCAAAGCTATGGAAACAATAAGTATTAAAAATAGTTTTAATATTTTATTCAACATGTGTAATTTTTTACTAAAGATGTTTGATTGTGCCATGTGCGGCGTGGTATCAAAGATAACTTATGTTTTATTGAATTGTATTTTTTGCTGCCGGGTTTGAGCGGGCTGATGAAATGATGCAGAAAAAGTTAATGCAGTGTGTGTAGGGTTGGAGTGTTTGTAAATATATCCTATACGATAGTTGGTGTAAGTTACGGCTGTGTTGAGCGGATAATGAAAATATTGTGTATCGTGTTTTGAAGGGGAAGGGTATGAGGGGGTGTTCTGGTTGCGACCGCCAAAGGTAGTCGCAACCAGAGAGTGATGTAATGTTACATTCAGTAAAACTGTAAATGACTACGATGGGATTAAAGCGTACAAGATGATTTCCGGTTGTGATGGGCGCCATGTTGCTCTCGGTTGCGCAAGCCGGGTGAGGGATGCGAAGGGCGCGAGCGTAGCGAAGCGGCCCCGCCCGCACCATTGAAAAATAAACAAATAGCGGGCGGGGCGGAAGCGATAGCGTACCCCGTAGCAAGCCCGACCCCGCTGCGCCTCGCGAGGTACGAGCGGGGCGCAGCGGGGGCACCCCCGAATAATTAAAATTTTTTACATTACAAAATATATTAATGTTTATGAAGGTAAGCATTGCAGCGCAGCGGGGCGGGTGGTTTGCGCGAGATATTCTTTATCATTGGGGCGAATATTTGCGCCATGAATCTGATTAATTCAATATTTTACAGGACGAAGTATTTTGTGGAGCGTTGGGAGGCGAAGCGCCTGCTGCGCGCCATGGGCTGCCGCGAAAACCACGGTTACTCGCTGGAGCTGGTTAAAACCATTGCTACGATACGGGGGAATGGCGTGAAGCCCGATGCGCTGCTGGATGTGGGCGCTCATCACGGGAAATTTGCAGGGTTGTTTAACCGCGTGGTGCCGGTGCGCAAAACGGTTTGCGTAGAGCCGAATGAAGCGCTGTTTGCAATTATCAGAAGTCAGTTGGCGGGGTTTGATGTGCAGCTTATAAGCACTCCGCTGGCTGCTGAAAAAGCTACCCGTACATATTATCTGCACCCGGACGACAGTATGAACTCGCTTGTGGAGTCAGATGCCAGGGTGTTGAAGGAAAATTTTCCGTTTGATAACCCTGATGAGATTAAAACGCGCCAGGTGCAAACCACTACGCTGGATGATGTAGTAGGGGAACATCTGGCAGATGCGAGAGATATTTTCATTAAGATAGACACGCAGGGGAATGAGTTGAACATTTTACGCCACGGCACCGATGCGCTGCGCAAAACGTGTGGTGTGTTATGTGAGCATCTGTTTTTGAACCCATATAAGAGCGATTACAATTTTTTGGAGTTAGTGCAGTTTATGCACGTACAGGGATTTGCGTGTGTGGCAGCCACAAGTATTGCCCACCGGCCCGACTATCGCGTATCGGCAGTTGATTTTTTGTTTATCAGGCAGTGACAAAACGCACGGCGGCCTCTACGAGGCGTTTGCTGGCGAAGCCGTCCCACAGTTTGGGAATGTTGCCTTTTTTATAGTTGCCGTTTTCAATATCGGTGAGCAGAGAAAGGATTTCATCTTGATGTAACCTGGCGAGAGTATTGGTGCCTTCGGTAACGGTAACCGGGCGCTCGGTACTGGGGCGCACCGTGATGCAAGGCACCCCCATGTAGGTGGTCTCCTCCTGCACGCCACCCGAATCGGTAATGACCGCCATAGCATATTTTGCCAGATGAATGAAATCGAGATAGCCGAATGGCTCGGTGAGGATAATATTGGGCGAGGCGAGTAAACTGTTGATGCCGAACTCCTGAATGCGCAGGCGAGTGCGCGGATGTACCGGAAACACGACCTGTGCGCGTTGTGATATGTGGCGGATGATTTCGCAAAGCAAGGTGAGTTGCTTGGGCTCGTCCACATTAACGGGTCGGTGAAAGGTGAGCAGGTAATATTTGTGCAGGCCGAGTTGTTGCCTTACGGTTGATTTTTCAATTACAGGCATGAACGCCACCAGCGAGTCAATCATGGTATTACCGGTGAAGACCATTTTCTCTTCGGGCTTACCTTCTTTAAGCAGGTTGATGCGCCCGCTCTCTTCGGTAATAAAAAACAAATCGGCAAGTGCATCCACAAGTATGCGGTTGGCTTCTTCGGGCATGGTCATATCAAAACTGCGCAAACCACTTTCAATATGAGCTACGGGAATGCCGTGGCGCTGCGCTACAAACGCGCAGGCAAACGTGGAGTTTACATCGCCCGGTACCATGACGAGGTCCGGACGGTTGGCAGTGATATATTTTTCAAATTCGGTCATGATGGCGCTAATCACCTGCACCTGTGTGCCTGCCGGAATGTGAAGGTGTACATCGGGGCGGCGGATGCCGAGTTCCCGGAAGAAGATGTCGTTCATTTTATCGTCATAGTGCTGCCCGGTGTGAAGCAGGGCATGTTGCACCTGCGGATACTCCGCAAACCAGCGGTCCAGTTGAGTGATTTTGATAAGATTTGGGCGTGTGCCCACACAGGTGAGAATTTTTTTCATGCAAAGGGATTATAGAGCCGGGAGCGAATTAAGCAGTTCGGCAAGTTTTTTTACTTGTTCATGTCGCGAAAATTGCTGAACACGGGGAGAGTTAACATCGTTATAGCGCACTTCACCGGATGCGAAGCGGTGGTACTCGCGGCGCAGCAGAGCAAGCGTATCTTCAACACCGGAAGTATAATCGCCACAACCGCTTTGGCGGATAATCTCTTCGATAGAGCCGCGGTCGGTTGGCGTAACCAATACCGGAGTACCACTGGCTAAATACTCATATATTTTACTGGCGATGATACCGCGTTGTTCGTCCCATGCCACGTGGAGCAGCAAATGCGATTTTTTTTCTATTTCCAGTATCGTTTTGCGTTCCATGCGGGGTGTACACTCCACGTACTGTTCATATCCTTGCATTATTCGCTTGATGCGCTCGTGTTGTTCGGCAAAGTACATCATGCCGGGTAAAAATAATCTGGCGCGAATGCCTGGCGTTTCATCAATCAGTTTTTTGAATGCTTCACAGAAGATTTCAATTTTTTGCCCGTAGTAAAGAGTGCCCACGTAAGTTACGGTAAACACATCGTATTTCTGGTTGGGGATGCCGTCAAAATCAGAGGCAATAAACCCGTTGTAGAGCGCCGTGGCCGGTGTGCCGGTGAGTTTTTCAATGCCCTGCGCTATGGGCAGTGAGCTGGCGGTGACGCGCCCGGCGGTGCGCACCCATTTTTTTTCGAAATACTTTTCGAAATAATTCAGGGCACGATACAAACCGGAACGATGGATGAAGTTGATTTCGGAAGTAGTCCAGGCATCCCGGTAGTCGGCTATCCAGGGTACCCCGAGCGCCCGGTGAATGTCATAAGCAGCTTTGAATGTGACGAACGGATTGCCGGTGACCACACAGGCGTGCGGGCGATGTGCACGCGCGTATTGCAGCGCTTGCGTAAAAAGCCGGTGGTATGGCAAGATGCGTGGATAAAAGTTTTGGAGCAGCAGTTCTAAAAGTGTGAGCGCTTTGCGGGGAGAGGCGTAGCGGGTTTCGCCATATTTCATCAGCAACTTGTCGCGCAAATTTGCCTGGTAAGGAACGCGAATCACTTCGTGTGTATCATTCACCTCGTGTTGCACTTCGGGCGGGGTGGAAGTGTAAGCATCTGCCAGGGCATTTATGGGCTTATCCCAACGGCGCGTGAGAATGACGGGATGCCATCCGAAATTTTTCAGGTACAAAGCCCAGCCCCATGCACGCTGCGCTGCCGGCAGGTTACAGGGCGGAAAGTAATAGGCAATGATGAGTACTTTTTTTTCCAAACCTTTGCAATAGATTGGCAGCGAAAATAATGGAGCAGGCGGATAAGCACAGCACGCTGGTTTTCTTTACGGGTACATTCCCGTACGGCAAGAGCGAAACGGTGATAGAGAATGAGTTTCCGTTTTTGCTGGAAGCGTTTCGCAACATCATCGTAGTATCTAACAACCAAACCGATCCGGTAACCCGCCCGGTGCCCGACCACGTGAAACTTATGCGATATCGCTACCACACTTCGCACCTGGAAAAACTCTCCAACTCCCCGTATTTGTTGCGCAGCGAAGTGCGCGAAGAAATTGATTACCTGCATCGCGTACTGCACAAGCGTTTAGGACGGAGGGTGCTGTTTAATCTGCTGGGCAGCTATTCTAACGGCCTGTATGCGCGCCGGTTTATACACAACCTGATGAAACGCTACCAGATAGCCCCACGCCATTTATACCTGTACTCATATTGGATGTATGATGTGGCAATCGGCATGGCCATGATAAAAAGGGAATTGCCTGAAGTAAAGGCGGTGTGCCGGGCGCATCGCTGGGATTTGTATTACGATACAAATCCCTTGCATTACCTGCCATTCCGAAAATTCATCGTAGAGCATTTAGACCGTTGCTTTGTAATTTCTGAACACGGCAGGATGTATTTACAAAACATGTTGCCCGGAGCTGACCACTCTAAAATCAAAACGCTACGGTTGGGAACCATCAACCGCCACACTCCTGTTTTTGAGCCGCAGCCCCATACTTTTACGATAGTTTCGTGCTCTACGCTTACCCCGCAAAAGCGTGTGGACTTAATTATTCGTTCGCTGGCGCGGCTCGATTTTCCGTTTCGCTGGGTACATTTTGGCGATGGCGCTTTGCGAAAAGAAATAAAAGAAATGGCTGCTGCGATGTTGGGTAAGCTACCGCACGCTACGTATGAATTTAAAGGTATGGTGCCCAATGCAACACTAAGGCGGTTTTACGAAGAAAACACGGTGGATGTATTTTTGAATGTGAGCGACTCCGAAGGAGTGCCCATTTCTATCATGGAGGCGCTCTCTTATGCCATTCCCGTTATAGCCACCGATGCGGGGGGCACCGGGGAGATTGTGCAAGACAAAGTAAACGGAACCTTACTGCCGGTAGCCACCGATGAAATATCGGTGAGCAGCGCGCTGGCGAGGTATGCGCAAGCCCCGGCTGAAGAAAAATTAAAACTCCGCCAGCGGGCTTTCAACAGTTGGAACGAACGATACAATGCCGATAAGAATTACCGGGAGTTTATCCGCGAACTGAAATCCCTATGAACGCTGCAACACATTCAAAATGTTTAATATGCGACAATCCTGCATATCGCCCGGTACTGCGCAAAAATGACGCAGACCTTGTGCAATGCACGGCGTGCGGCTTTGTGTTTTTTCGGCAAATCCCTACGGCGCAGGAACTGGAGAAACACTACCAGGGATACGGGCGCAACGATTACCTGTCGCCCGTAACCGTAAAGCGTTATCACGAGATACTGGACCGCCTGGAGCCGTACCGGCAAACGGGAAGGTTACTTGACGTTGGCTGCGGCATCGGTTACTTTTTAGAAGTAGCCAAAAATCGCGGATGGGAGGTACACGGCACCGAATACACCGACCGCGCAGTGGAAATATGCGTCAGCAAAGGCATATCAATGCATAAGGGGGCTTTGGATACGGCAAATTACCCTGCGGGCTCCTTTGATGTGCTTACTTCATTTGAGGTAATCGAGCATATCAACAACCCGCAGGAGGAGTTGCGTAAGTTTTACACCCTACTGCGGCCCGGGGGTGTGGTTTACATCACCACTCCTAACTATAATTCCTTGCAGCGCATACAATTGCGCGAGCGATGCACAGTCATCACCTATCCCGAACATCTGAGCTATTACACGCCACGCACGCTCACGCTGCTGTTTGAACGCTGTGGTTTTAACAAGCTGCGCATCGAGACAACCGGTATCAGTATTACACGCCTGAAAGTGGGCGCCGGCAAGTCAACGCAGCCGTATATCTCTCAACAAAGCGATGATGAAAAACTGCGCGTACTGATGGAAGAAAACCGCCTGATGGGTTTGCTGAAGCGCGCGGTGAATTTCGGACTGAACGCAATGGGCATAGGCGATTCGCTGAAAGGATTTTTTGTAAAAGCATAACATGGCATACCGCACAGAGCCACTGAAAAACTCCTCTCCTGTTTTGTTGCGCTTCATGTAATTTGCCGTAAATTTACCCCATGAGGTTATATGATATTATAAACGATGAAGTGACGCGCACAGTGGGGCTTGTACTGGGCACAGCTTTTTTCGTGTGCATAGTGCTTGAATTTATCCTGAGCCATCTCATGCGCAAGGGATATGTGCGCACGGAGTATGCTATCATCAATTTGTCGGTTGCCTTGTTACAACAAGTAACTGATTTCATTCATAAAGGCATCTTCATTTATTCATTTGCGTATGTGCAAACGCACTGGTCGCTGCAAAAATGTTTGCACTTACCTGAGGTAAAGGTGGTAAACCCCTTTTCACCCTTCGACCCTGCTACACTTGCCTTGTACGGCATGGTGCTGGTAATTGCCGATTTCTGTCAATACTGGCTGCATCGCTTTTCGCACGAGATAAATATTCTATGGGCTGGACATGTGACACACCACAGTAACGAGGAGTACAACCTCACAGTAGCGGTGCGGCAAAATGCACTTGAAGGCATTTATGTTTGGATTTTTTACATGCCGTTGGCTTTTTTGGGAATACCCTGGCAAATGTTCATTTCGGCTTATGCTGTGAGTTTGCTCTGGCAGTTCTTAGTACATACGCGTTGGGTAACAAAGTTAGGCTGGCTGGAACATGTTCTTTCCACGCCTTCGCATCACCGGGTACACCACGGGCGAAACCCGCAGTACATTGACAAAAATTACGGAGCATTTTTTATTATTTGGGACAAACTGTTCGGCACCTTTCAGCCCGAGGAGGAAGAAGTGCAATACGGCATTACATCCCCGCTGAAATCACAAAATCCGCTGTGGAGCAACATACACCACCACGTGGACATTTTGCGCAGAGTATGGCGAGCTAAATCGCTGCGCGAAAAGATGAAGTGGATGTTTGGCGTGCCCTCGCGTATATACGACCCCGAGAGGCAAGCGGCTGTGAACCAGCCCTCATTTACCCGCGACCCGCTGAAAAAGCTCTACGTGTTTTTGAACTTTGTTTTAGCGGCTACTGCCGGCTTTTATGCGCTAAGTACCAGTGTAGAGCTGGGGCGCTGGGGATGGTTTTTGGCAGTGAGCGGTGCCATGATGGTAAGTTTCAGCATCCTGGTAGCGCTGCTTGAACAAAAAAAATGGGCTGACTATGCCGAAGTAATCCGGTGGATTGTATTGATGATTACCGCAACCTGGGTAATGCAATTGACTGTGCCGGCGGGGATAGCGCTTCTGGTTGCCGGAGTGTTTATGTTGCTGTTTACATATCTCATTTCATACCTATACAACAAACAGGCGGGTTACCTGAATTTGCGACAGTGAGCAAATTCATCCCGTTAACTCGCGGTAAACCTGCATGGTGCGCGCTGCAAGGTTTTTTGATGAAAAGTTTTTTGCGTGCTGAAAGCCGTCTTGTTTCAGTTTGTTTCGCAAACGTTCATTCTGTAATAGTTGTAAGATATTATCCGCAAGGTCATCCACCTCATATGGATTTACAAGAAGGGCGTGGCCTCCTGCGGCTTCAGCCATGGCGCTGCAGGCGGTAGTGATTACCGGCGCTTGCTGCCACATGGCTTCCAGCACCGGTATGCCAAAACCCTCGTACAAACAAGGATATACCATCATTTCGGAACCGGCGTAGAGAGCAGGCAAATCATCGCCATGTACACGGTTTAATATTACAACCCGGTTGGTCAACCCCAGATGTGCCGTGTGCTCCTGTACTTTGCGCAGCATAAATCCTCCGTATCCTGCCAAAACGAGCATTGCATCGGTATCGCGGTGTATTTTATGAAAGGCATCCAGCAACCTGATGTGATTCTTGCGCGGAAAAAATGCCCCCACATGTAGCAAGTAGCGTTGCGGCAGGTTGTATTTTGACTTGACACGCTGTATTTCATCGGCAGTAACAGGTACTTCAAAACGCGTATCGGCAGCGGGATAGATTACCTCAATTTTTTCATCAGATATTTTGTAGCGTTCAATCAAATCTTTTTTGGTTTCATTACTTACGGCTATGATTTTTGCGGCACATTTAGCTGCATAGCGTGTTTTGATGTGATAAATTATCCGGTCGGCTACAAAATATTGTTCCGGGTTTTTCAGAAAAATCAAATCGTGGATTGTTACTACCGCTGCGCGGGTGTGGCGATGAACAGCGAAGGGCAGCTCATTGCTTAGACCGTGATAAATGTCGGTGCGCAGTGACCGTAGTTGCGGATTAGCTCCCACACTACGCCATAAGGCGGGGAATATCCGATTGATAAGCCCTTGTGGCAAACACAATTTAAACGCTCCCTGCAACTGTTGCAGCAAGTGTTCATCGGCTTTGGGGCTGAACAAAAAATATTCGTGTTCCGGAAATTCAGAAAACATGCCGCTGAGCAAAGCGCGGGCATAAACACCCAGCCCTGTGTGGTTGTTCAGTGCACGCTTGGCATCAAAGGCAATTTTCATTTTGCTTGCACCAAAAATACGGTTCTGCGCGACTTTTAATATCGCTGCTCCACTTTCCCCTTGCAATGAAAAATGCTAAGTACTAACAATTATGGAACCATACCGAATAGTACACTACAAGAAAACATGCATTACCGAGGTACTAATTGTGATAATAAAATATACATCGCTGCACAAAAGCAAAGGTGTTCCACAATTTATATGAGGTAGTATTAATATAAAACGACCGTGGCAGCAGCCAGGGGTAAAACGCAATCAATAATTTTATATGTACTTTAACACAATTCGTGTTGGTGTATTAATGCCTGACGTTATTTTGCAACTCCAGGGCATACCGGTACCGCAGATATACTTCGCGGGTATGATAGTAACAGATTTCCCATCCGTTTTTTCCGGTAATAAAGCCGCCTCGCAGAAAGTACATACGGAAAAAACGCACGGCAGGGCTGATGCACATTTTCAAACGAAGTAAAATCGCGGGTTTATGCGTTAGCTGCTCTGCCGCCAGGCGGGCAAACCGCTCAACCTTTTGTGCCATTTCTTCTTTGTTTGCATAGGTATAGTGCCATAAATCGCCATGAAGAATTTTAGGTTTTGCGGCATGGTTGATTTGCAGTTTTTCGTGCACCAAGCCCCCTTCCCAGTGCGCACATGGCTTATACCAGAGACGTACTTTTGTATCGGGGTACCAGCCACAGGTTTTTACCGGGCGACCCTGGTAAAAATTCAGACGGTTCATGGCATACACCTGCGCCGGAAATCCCAACCCCTTCTCGTGCAGGATGCTTTCCTGCAATTCATCGCTCAACTGTTCATCGGCATCAATAGACAAGATATAAGGGTAAGAACACAACGAGGCGGCTTTGTTTTTTTGCTCCGTGAAACCGGCAAACGGCTCCTGAAATACACGTGCCCCCAATGCCGTGGCCAGTGCTGCGGTGTTATCGGTACTGAAAGAGTCCAACACTACTACCTCATCGGCTACCCGTAATACGGAGCGGATGCACTGCTCAATGTGCGCTTCTTCATTCAGGGTGATGATGGCAACCGAAAGTTTATGCATCCGGAAATTTTTGTGTCAAAAACAGGAGCGTAAACAACAAATAAAAGGCGGTACCCATCTGCTCCTCAAACGTTGCCTCAGTAAATAGGGAAGAGAGTATGATTAACCAAAACACCGCCGGCAACAGGTTGCGATAATTTTTTTCACTCAGGATGGATAAGGTAACGGCAAGCAGCAACATTACTAACCCTACAAGTCCGGTTGATGCTGCCGTCCAGGCAAACTGGTTGTGTGGCATCAGGCGGTTTTCGGGCAGTAGGGCCGGATATGTTTTTGCATACATGCGGTTGATTTCCTCAGTCAGATCGCCTGCGCCACAGCCAAACACCGGATATTTTTTCCAAACTGCCAGAGCGTTGTAGATGCTCATATACCGCATACCATCGTATTGATAATTGATATTACCACTGCGAAATTCTTTCCAGTTATACACCATGTATTTCCACTTGTTTTGCATGGTAGGCGAAAAATGATAGGCAACAAACGGCACTGCAACGATTATTCCCAACAGCAGTATCCCTGTTAAATATTTTTTGCCCCGCACTACATATACTACCCATCCGAGTAGTAAGCCCGCATATAAAGCCAATATGCCACTGCGCACAGCCAACACATGTACCGCTATGAATGAAAACACTGCATAAAACAACAATGGATATTTTTCCCGGTCGTATTGTAAAAATAATTTATTGCGCAACAGGTATATCGCCACAAAAAACGAGAAACTGAGCATCAGGGAATACCGTACATGGCTGAAAGGCACCGGAATACCGCCACCCCGCAGGAATTGCTGATTTACTTGCTCACTATGAATAACATAGTTTGCTAAAACAACAGAGGTACAGATAAAAAATATAAAAATATATGAATATAATAAAATAACAATGTGTTTTTTTCCCAACTTGGGCAGACCGGCAAAAACGACCGGCAAAACCAAAAAAGGCAACTTAATCCGCAACCCGGCTATCCATTCCTCGATGTTATCGCTATACAAGCCGCTCAAAAACACCGCCACGAAAGGTAACGTGAGCGCCACAAGCGCCGGGCGGCTTCTGAAATTTTGCCAGATAGTTGCAGGCCGGCTGTGCAGCGCAGCAAGACCCGCCAGCACAAACATGCTTACACTCACCGCCACGCGCGATGTAACAAAACCTGCCATCATACATACACATGCTGCTAACATCAGCCGGTGATGCAGCACCTCGTTGTTCATAAAACTTGCGCGGTTCGTCACCTTCGTGTAGTATTGGGGAGTAAACATACAATTTTGAATACCATAAATGATTTTAAAACATTGGCACGAGCCATTTCACTCGTAGAAAATGATACAGATGGCGCTGAAAACATATTGGCTAATCTGAGTACTTACTCCATGCCGGTTGTGGGCTTTACCGGACCTCCGGGAGCCGGCAAGAGTACCCTGCTAAACGCGTTGGTTGGCAATTTATTGGAAGAAGGAAAGAAAATCGGACTGGCTTTAGTGGATCCCTCATCGCCTTTTAATCTGGGAGCATTGCTTGGCGATCGTCTGCGCATGAGCACATATTTTAATCACCCGCATCTGTACATACGCTCTGTAGCATCGCGCGGTTCATTGGGTGGACTGAGCGATAAAATGATTGAGATACTCGAAGTGATGCGCGGATATCCGTTTGATTACCTTTTTGTGGAGACGGTTGGAGTGGGGCAAAGTGAGGTAGAGATTGCGGGTTTAGCGGATACCACTGTAGTGGTGCTGGTTCCCGAGGCAGGCGATGGCATACAGGCCATGAAAGCCGGGGTAATGGAGATAGCCGATATATTGGTAATTAACAAAGCCGACCGCGCCGGTGCCGATACGCTCGCATCGTTGCTGCAGCACCAACTACAACTGAGCGGCCGCGAACATATACCTGTACTGCAGACCGTTGCCGTTGAGGCACGCGGCATCCGGGAATTACTAAATGCCATTCACACTCTGCGCAGCTCACCCCATAACCTGCAGCGGCGCATCACCCTTTTGACTGAGAAAACGCTCCGCCTCATAGCCCGAAAACGCATGCGCGACCTGTGCCAGGAGGAGATAAGACAATACGTAGAGGAATGTATTATGCAAAATACGTTTAATTTGTACAAAGCCGTGAGCCGGTTTGCCTGAGCGGCAAAATATCTCGCTTGTGTTACTGCTCGCTTAGTTTATCACCCCGCAACAGGCGGTAACGTTTGCGCGCCTCAATTACGAGCAGGGAGCTATCGTAATCGGTGATGATGGTTTGGTAGAGCTCTTTGGCTTTCTCTTTGTTTTGTAAATAACGCTCGTTTATCTCGGCAAGCAAAAAATGAGCATCGTCACCTTTCAGGTCTTCTTTGTAATTTTTGATAATGTTTTCCAGCAGGGGAACTGCCTTTTCAAACTCCCTGCGTGCCACGAAAGTTTTAGCTTTGGTGTAAAGTATGTCATCAGTGAGTGAGTGGCCGGGATAGGTTGTTTCAATAGCATCGAGCATAGCCAAAGCATCGTTAGTTTTGTTTTGAAACAGAAGTAATTCGGCCTGCGCATACATTTGCATGGGGGTTTCGATGGTATCTAAACCGAGATTGTCAATAATGAAAACCGAAAGATTAATGGCATCGTTTGAGATGAGTTCGGTTGTGGAATTTTTGAGCGCTTCCAGTTGGGTTTGCGCCCAATCAAAATCACCTTTGTAGTATGAGAGCTTGGCATTGCGGAAACGCGCCTCCTCACCGAGTGGCGAGTCCTTTTCGTCCTTGTCAACCTGAGAGTAGGTGAGGGTGCTTTCCCACACATCTCCTTCAATCAAATAAAAATCGCCCAGTGATAATTTCGTTTGATTTTTCAACTGCTGTGTAACACCGGGCATGGCGATAATCTCCTCACATAAACGGATAGCGCCCGGTATGTCGTGTAAATAAAAACCCATCAGGTCGGCCAGTTCTTTCATGCTCTGGGCTGTACGAAAATTACGCCCGTTTTCGTTGATAAACGTGAGGTAATCATTTTTCAGCGCCAGCAGATCTTCCTGCGTATAATTGATATTTTTTGCGATTTTCTCCTTGCGGCAGTTGAGCAGTTCGGTACGGGCGGTGAAATACAAACTATTTCCGGTGCCTTTGTTTACTACATACTCATACCCGGCAATGGCATTGTCGTAGTCGCCTTCGGCTTGTGCCATTCGGGCGATGTTCAGAACGCGAAAACCATTCTCGTTTTTGCGTTTATCCAGGGCTTTCATTTGCAGCAGAGCGCTTTCAAAATCTTTGTTTTGGATGTAAATCCACGTAAGCAGGTCTATGAACTCTTCGGGCGCTCCGGGCTTTTGTACCTTTGTGTAAAGCTGGGTCTCCATCTCGCTGAGGAGCTGAGCAGACAGCCGCGAGGACTGTATGGTGTTTTTGACTAATTGCGTCTGCTGAGGGTTTGTTTCTATGTTGATCAGATAATAACGCGACGCATTGGCTGCGTCTCCTTTTGCAGCATATTCCTGTGCTACCTCAAAGGAAAAATAATTTTCATTCCGGATTAGTTTAGCGCCTTTTTCATAAGCAGCAATGGAATAGTCATACAAACGGTAAGCGTCAAAAGCATTTGCTGTGGCGCGTATCAACTGCTCATTGGGTTTCAGTTCTTTGATGAGTTTATCGTATTGTTCTTTTGCCTTCACGGGATCGGGCATAAGCGAGTATATGTACCCGAGTTCTACTGTGTATCGCGGTTCATTTTCGTATTTGCGTAGCATTTTCCGCACGGCTTTTTCTGCCAAATCGTATTTTTTCAGTTCTACATAGCATTGCAACAGCGGGGCATAATACTTAGGGTCGTAATTGTTTTTCTCCCATAACGCATAGAACAACTCAACTGCTTTCTCATACTCAGCTTGCGCCAAATAACTGTTGGCAAGCGCTTCATCGCGCCCGGGTTGGGCGTTCGTAGCGATGGTCAGCAGCAACAAACAAACAAATGAAGTAAGACGCATTATGTAAAAATAACTATTCGTATATGAATCTATGATAATGAACGGGAAATTTCACACAAATTACACAATTTTCAGTATTGCCTTATTCATTTATATGTAACCATACTAAATTACTTCTGTAAAATATTTTTTTGAAATAGGCGCTTAGTTACCCTATTGAATTTTACACTTTAATTATTTTTTGGAAAGAGTGTATGTACAAAGAGTGTATGGTAGTTTCAGAAAATATTTTGCAAGAGCTTATTGGAACGAGGTTATATGCT
>JANWXI010000099.1 GCA_025057415.1 Chitinophagales bacterium | reverse complement strand
CGACCCCGCTGCTGCGCGTAGCCCTGCGGAGCGTAGCAGTGGGGGCACCCCATAAAAATGATTGAGTTAAAAGTTTAGTTATCTGATTATAGATGTGACCCGATTATTTGTGTAGTTGGTATTTTTTGGGCGCCTATGTGTCGGTTTCAAACGAAATTTTAGAGCTCCGTGAGCCTCCTGGGGGACTTGAACCCCCGACCTGCGGTTTACGAAACCGCCGCTCTGACCAGCTGAGCTAAAGAGGCGGGTTATTGAAAACCGTCCGCAAATATAAATTTCCTGAAAATGATTAGGGGTGCATATTTAATTATAACCAGACAATCCGAAGTGCGGTAATATTGCAGATGACCAGATACTCTTTTGGTGCACATACGCCGTTTTTTCAGCACGTATTGCCTGTATGATGAACATATATTTACAGTATGCAGTACTTGCAATGCAAAAACATAATTCATCAATCTTTTCAACACTCGTCACAAGGTAGCGTGGAAGAACTTATGCCTGCTAAAAATCAGGATGGTTTTATTATGATTTTTTGCGCATAATTGGAGCGAATGTCTAAGTTTGTTTGATTAAATTTCCATCAGGCATATTTAAAAAGTATGGCACGTATCGCTTCGCGCATCAACAAACAATCAGACCAGTACCGCCAAAATTATGCGGCTATGGAGCAAAAGCTCGCGGAACTGGAACGTATGAAAAACGAAGCTCTTTTTCAGGGTGAAGAGAAGTACATCAACCGGGTGCGCAAAGCAGGTAGAATGTTGGCGCGTGAGCGCATCGAGATGATACTGGATGAGGGGTCACCGTTTTTAGAGTTGTGCCCGTTTGCGGGCTGGGGTACCGATGGGTTCGGTACCGGAGGCACGGTAGTTACCGGCATTGGTTTTGTGAGCAAACGCCTGTGCATGCTCAACAGTAACGTGGGTACCATCAAAGGCGGTGCGATTGACTACGCCACCTTGCAAAAGAGCATGCGCATTGCCGAGATTGCCATGGAAAACCGCCTGCCCACTATCAACATGGTAGAGAGCGCCGGCGCCAACCTGCCCGACCAGGCAAAGATTTTCAATTACGGAGGAGCGAGTTTTCGCGAAATCACCCGGCGCAGCAAAGCGGGTATCCCTACCATCAGTATCGTGTTTGGGAGCAGTACTGCCGGTGGCGCTTACATCCCCGGCATGAGCGACTACACCATTTTTATCAAAAACCAGGCGCAGGTGTTTCTGGCAGGCCCCCCACTGGTGAAAATGGCTACCAACGAAGTAGTAGATGAAGAAACGCTCGGTGGTGCGCGCATGCACGCTACCGTTTCAGGTGTAGCTGATTACATGGCAGAGAATGAAACAGACGGCATCCGCATTGCCCGCGATTTGATGAAGCATATCGGGGAACCAGCTACTTTTTATTCGGGCAATACGGTACAGGAGCCGCTTTACGACCCCGATGAGCTGCTCGGCATTATCAGCGCTGATGTGCGCATTACTTTTGACCAACGCGAATTGATAGCCCGCATAGTGGACGGGTCTGACTTTCATGAGTTCAAACCCGATTACGGCAACACTCTCATCACCGGTTACGCACGCATCTATGGATATGAACTGGGGATTATTGCCAATAACGGAGTACTCTTCAGCGAAGCTGCCAACAAAGGCGCCCAGTTCATTCAGTTATGTAACCAAAACCGTACCCCGCTGCTGTTTTTGCAAAACATCACCGGATTTATGGTGGGCAGAAAATACGAAGAAGAGGGTATCATAAAGCACGGTGCAAAAATGATTAACGCCGTAAGCAACTCTTCGGTTCCTGCCATTACCATTATAACAGGCGCAAGCTACGGCGCTGGTAACTATGCCATGTGTGGCCGCGCGTACCGGCCGCGTTTCCTGTTTACTTATCCCAACTCAAAAATTGCCGTAATGGGTCCCGAACAAATGGCAGGCGTGATGCAAACCATCGGCAGACAGGCAGCCGAAAAAGCCGGTATCCCGTACGATGAGGAACAGGGCAAAGCCGTTGCAGCTCACATGATTGCCGAAGCCGAAAAGCAAAGTAATGCCTGGTACGCCAGCGGTCAGGTGTGGGACGATGGCGTAATTGACCCTCGCGAAACCCGCCGCTACCTGGCGTTATGTCTGCAGGTGATATACCAGAACCCTACCGAAGCAGCGATAGGGTACGGTGTTTTCAGAATGTAATTATTTTGAATATATTTTTTTATTAATTTGTTATTGCAGCATTAAGGAAAATACAAATGGGTACAATTCGCAAACTTTTGGTTGCAAACCGGGGCGAAATTGCCTGCCGGATATTCAGCACCGCGCGCGAAATGGGCATTACAACGGTAGCTGTTTACTCCGATGCCGATGCACAGGCGCTGCATGTGCGTCTTGCCGATGAGGCATTCGCCCTTGGGGGCAGTAAGCCCTCAGAGAGTTACCTGGCTATAGATAAAATACTGGAGGCGGCACGGGTGACCGGCGCTGACGCCATACACCCGGGCTATGGTTTTTTGAGTGAGAATGCAGAGTTTGCGCGTCGTTGTGCAGAGGTAGGCATCATTTTCGTAGGACCCTCCTACCACGCTATTGAAAAGCTGGGCGGCAAAAGTGAGGCAAAAGAAATTATGCGCCGCGCCGGCGTACCGGTTGTACCCGGATACCATGGCGATGACCAAAACTTAGCGCGCTTTGAATATGAAGCAGAGGAAATCGGTTACCCGGTACTCCTCAAGGCAAGCGCAGGGGGTGGAGGGCGCGGCATGCGCATAGTGCACAACCGTGCCGAACTGGCTTCTGCATTCGAAGCTGCGAAGCGCGAAGCGCTGAGCGGGTTTGGCAACGATAAACTGTTGCTCGAAAAGTACTTCCCGTATGCCAAACACATAGAGTTTCAGGTTTTGGGAGATGAACACGGAAATTATGTTCATTTAGGCGAGCGCGAGTGCTCGTTGCAGCGCAGGCACCAAAAAGTAATTGAAGAAGCCCCCTCGCCTTCCCTCACCGATGAGTTGCGCAGAGAGATGGGTGAGGCAGCCATTGCTGCCGCGCGCGCTGTAAACTACACAAACGCCGGCACCGTTGAGTTTCTGCTGGACGACAAAAGAAACTACTACTTTTTAGAAGTAAACACCCGTTTGCAGGTAGAGCATCCTGTTACCGAGATGATTACCATGTTAGATTTGGTGCGCCTGCAAATCCAAATTGCCGAGGGCCAGCCCCTGCCTGCCTACGTGTTGCAGTTGGAGCCAACCACCATGCACGCCATCGAGTGCCGTGTTTGCGCAGAGGACCCTGCCAATAATTTCTTCCCCGCTGCAGGTGAAATATTACGCTGGCGCGAACCCGAACTGGAGAACGTGCGCACCGATAGCGGCGTTGAAACCGGCAGCCGCGTGAGCATATTTTACGACTCGCTGCTCGCAAAAGTAATTGTGGTTGATGAAAACCGCGCTCAGGCCATCCGCCTCATGCGCAAAGCCCTTGACGAACTTGTGACGCTGGGGATTACTACCAATGTACAATTTCTGAAATCGCTCCTGCAACATCCGGCTTTTGTGGATGGCTCTTTCGACACCCGTCTGATTGAACGGGAATTCAACTCATTTTCATTTGCCCCCGATGAACAAACCATACACGAAACCCTCATAGCTGCCCGCGTTTATGAATGGATGCAATACAAAAAGGACTTACCCCATGCACCCTCGCTCAGCGGTTGGAGAAACATTCCCTACAAAATGTCGTCAACAACTTACGAAATAAACGGCACGCGCTACGAGCTTCATTACTCGCTTCGTGGTGAAAATACCATGCTGTTTTCACTTGCCGATAAAGAATACAACGTAACGGTATTCAACACCGATGACGACTTCTTCACACTCGCTATAAACAACCTCCGCAGGCACTTTTGTGCCGCCGGGCAAGGCGAAAACATTTTTGTGCATCACCCGCAGTATGGTGCGCTGCACATAGTATCTATACCCCGATTTGCAGAAGTAGTTGCTGAAAAAAGCGCAGGGCGATACATTTCGCCCATGCCGGGCGAAGTGCTGCGCATACTGGTAAAGCCGGGCGACCGCGTTAAAGCCGGGCAGGCGCTTCTCATTATGAACTCCATGAAAATGGATATGACCCTTGAGGCACAAACCGATGGAGAAGTAACCGAAATTTTTGTAACCGAAAAGGGATTTGTACACGCCAATACTGAATTATTAAAAATAAAACAAATATGATTTACACGCCCGAACAAACTGCACAGATACATCAACACACTTTTGCGCACCTGCTGGTACACGAAAACGAACACTTACTTACCCTCACGCTTAACCGTCCCGAGAAAAAAAACGCCCTTAACCCTACGCTTTTCAAAGAACTTGCCTTCGCGCTAAGCTATGCCAAACACGCTCACCACGTGTGGGTTGTAGTGATTAAAGCCAATGGAGACGTGTTTTGCGCCGGCGCTGACCTCAAAGCATTTGCCGGTGCCACCGAGCAAAAAACCTCCACTATCCCCGAACCCACATCTGAAATTGTGTTAGGCGATGTATTCAACGCATTGTACAAACCGTGCATCGCCCGTGTGCACGCCCCGGTATATGCAGGCGGTTTTCTCATCGTATGCGGCTGCACACACGTCATCGCCTCTGAAAACGCCACCTTCAGCTTACCCGAAGTAAAGCGCGGCTTGTTCCCCTTTCAGGTCATGAAAAGTTTACTCGGCATCATGAGCGCCCGCGAAGCGTTGGACTTCTGCATCCGCGCCAAAACCATGACAGCCGATGAAGCCGCATCCGTAGGGTTGGTCACAATCGTAACTCCTCCCCACCAGCTTGACGAAGAAGTTGAAAACATGGTCAACGACATCCTGCAATATTCGCCCACCGCCATCCGCATGGGGCTCGAAGCATTCCACCATTTGCGCAACATCCCCGATGCCCAAGCGCACAAATACCTCAAAGAAATGCTCAACCGCGCCTTGCAAACCGAAGATGCAGCCGAGGGCATCGCAGCATTTGCCGAAAAGAGAAAACCCAACTGGAAAGGTCGCTGAGCGCCCCACGCCACCGCGCTTTCAACTACACCTCGCATCAACTACGCAAAATAGCACACCACGCTCAATGCTTAACGTGTAAACGTCTCGCTCTTCTACTACTGTTGTGATGATTTTATGGGGGTGCCCCCGCTGCCAAGCGATGCAAGGCAGCGGGGTCGGGCTTGTTACGGGGTACGCTGTCGCTCCCGCCACGCCCGCATGTTGTTTTTTTTAAAGGAGCGGGCGTGGCCGCTTCGCTGCGCTCGCGCCCTTCACATCCCTCACCCGGCTTGCGCACGCTATCTGCCGCCGCACACATTTCCATTGCGCGATTTACAATTTGCAGCATAGTAACTTCTTGCAAGGAGTTTTTTTCGCGCCACCGCCTGAGTTAAGCGCAACCCTTTACCAACTCAACTTATTACCAAATTTACTAATTAACAATCAACACAACTTAACAAACAACTAAATACCGAATAATTCAAAGCATCACTCCACCCTTACGTTGCAACCCCTAACCAAAAATCATAGTTGCATTTACAGTTCTCCACTTTCCCGCATTTCACCAATTCACTACATGCTACCGCTAAGTTCATATATTGCAGCACAAAAATTTTGCTTTATACAAAAATGCCATCAGTACATGATGATGATTTGTTCACTCACCTTAAGGGCGAAAACATATTATTAAAATTTATACTATATGAACCTTTCCTTTCACGGGGCAGCGCGCATGGTAACCGGCAGCAAACATTTGTTGCGTTTGCCGCGGGGCATCAACCTTCTGCTAGATTGCGGCATGTTTCAAGGCAACCCGCGCGAAGCCGACCAGCTCAACCGCCACTGGGGCTTCGAACCTAAAGATATTTCGGCAGTAATTCTCTCGCATGCACACATTGACCACTGCGGGTTAATACCCAAACTGTATGCCGATGGTTTCAAGGGTCACGTGTACTGCACTCCCGCCACTTATGATTTGGCAGAAATACTTTTGCTCGACAGCGCTCATATTCAACAGCAGGATATTCGCTACCACAACAAAAAACGCGCTGCCCGCGGTGAACCTCCCGTACACACGTTGTATAACGAAGATGATGTGCGCCGCGCCCTGCGCCACTTTCGTTTGGTGGATTACGGTGAAACGAAAAAAATCAACCCACAGGTCAGCTTCTTCTTTACCGATGCCGGCCACATATTAGGCAGCGCCTCCGTACATCTCACCATCCAAGCCACAGATATTACTACACAAATTACTTACAGCGGAGATGTGGGCCGTTATGGCGATGAGTTGTTGCGCTCACCCGAAAAGTTCCCGCAACCCGACTACCTCATTCTGGAGTCAACTTACGGTGACAGCTTACACGAAGATACCGATACGAAACTGCAAAAGCTGCTGGAAGCTATTCTGCATACCTGTGTAGAGAAAAAGGGTAAACTAATCATACCGGCTTTCAGCGTGGGGCGCACACAGGAGTTGATATACGCCCTCAACCGCCTTGATACGCTCAAAGCCCTACCCGATATTGACTTCTACGTGGACTCACCCCTTTCGGTAGAAGCCACCGAAGTCATGATAAAACACCAGGATGAACTGAACGATAAATTTCAGCGCTACCTGCAAAGAGACCGTGAGCCGTTTCGCTTCAGGCGTTTGCGGTACATAACGCAAATCGAAGAATCGCGCATGCTAAACAATCACCCCGGGCCATGCGTTATCATCTCGGCATCAGGCATGGCGGAGTCGGGCAGGGTAAAACACCATATTAAGCACGCTGTCAGCGATGCGCGGAATACCATCCTGCTGGTGGGTTATTGCGAGCCAAACTCCCTTGGCGGTAAACTACAGCGCGGATATACCGAGGTAACTATATTCGGAGAGCCCTTTCAGGTGAAAGCCGAAGTGATGAAACTTGCCAGCATGAGCGCACACGCTGATTACGATGACCTGATACACTACCTGCACCACCTGCAACCTGATAAGGTGAAGCAACTTTTCCTGGTGCACGGAGAGTATGACGTTCAGGCAAATTTCCGCAATAAGCTAGCCCTGCTCGGTTACCGGCGCATCGAGATACCCTCGCTGCATCAGGAATTTGCTTTGGAGTGAAAAATCAACCGCAGATTTTCGCAATCAAACCTGTTAGTACTTTGCCGGGGCCAATTTCGGTGAAAGCCGATGCCCCATCGCGCGACATGTTGCGAATGGTTTGTGTCCAGCGCACGGGTGCGGTGAGTTGTGCGATTAAGTTGCGCCGGATAATTTCAGGGTCAGTTTCAGGAGCGGCTGTGTAGTTTTGATATATCGGGCACCGGGGTTGATTGAATGAAGTGGCATGGATTGCAGTTTCTAACTCACTGGCAGCCGATTGCATGAGCGGAGAGTGAAAAGCGCCTCCTACCGGTAATTTCAGCGCCCGTTTTACTCCGGCGGCTTTCAGTTTTTCTATGGCGATGTCGATGCCTCGCAAAGTGCCGGAAATGACAAGTTGCCCGGGTGCGTTGTAATTGGCGGGCACCACAACTTCATCTGTGATGCTGCGGCATATATCCTCTACCTGCTCCTCTGATGTATATCCCATAACTGCTGCCATGGTGCCGGGGTTTAGCTCACAGGCGCGCTGCATGGCTGCGGCACGGATGCTCACAAGCCGGAGGGCACTGGCAAAATCCAGACAACCGCAGGCGACCAATGCCGAGAACTCGCCCAGCGAATGGCCCGCCACCATGTGCGGAGCCGGATAGGCGCCGGCAAGGAAATGCACCACAGAATGCACAAATATTGCGGGCTGTGTAACGTTGGTTTTTTTCAAATCTTCTTCGCTGCCATGCAGCATGACCTCCGAAAGCGGAAAGCCCAGCAACTTATCGGCCTGCTGCAGCAAATCATTTGCAAAGGCGCCTTTTTGCAACAGCTCAGCTCCCATTCCTTTAAACTGTGAACCCTGACCCGGAAATACATAAGCGGTTATGCTCATGAGGTTTTACAGAAGTTTTGAGCTGATAAGTTTGATAAACTCATTGCGGGTAGCTTCTTTTTCAAACTCGCCTGTAAAAGCAGATGTGGTGGTCACGGAATTTTGCTTGCTCACGCCGCGCATCATCATACACAGGTGGTGTGCCTCTATCACCACAGCAACCCCCAGCGGGTTAAGGGTGCGCTGGAGTGAGTCGCGGATTTGGATAGTGAGGCGCTCCTGCACCTGTAAACGCCTGGCATAGACGTCCACCACACGAGCCAGTTTGCTCAAACCCACAATTGTCCCGTTGGGAATATACGCAATATGTGCGCGGCCGTAAAAGGGCAACAGGTGATGTTCGCAAAGGGAGTAGAGTTCCACATCTTTTACGATTACCATCTGGTTGTGGTCTTCCTCAAAGAGTGCATCGCGCAAAATGGCATCGGCATCTAGGTGATAGCCGTGCGTTAGAAATTGCATGGCCTTGGCAACACGTTCCGGGGTTTTCAGCAGACCGTCGCGCTTTACATCTTCGCCAAGCGCTTCCAAAATCTGTGTGTAACATTTTTTTAATGTGTCCAAACCATCGTGGTTGTATTGCTCTTGTTTGATGTAATTCATGCAGGTGTTTTAGTCACAAACAACAAGCCCGCGGGGATTTTGTTGCCAGGATTGGCAAAAATAATAATTTAAAAATGCAGCAGGTGATGGTTACAATTTGCTTGTTTTTCCGTCCAGGTATTCTTTGTAAACTTCCCGTACAATGCCATCGCCCAGCCCCACTTTAGGGATGAAAATTTCGGTGGCATGCAGCCACTTCATCAGGGTGATAAAAATTTCACCGGCGGGAATGATTACATCGGCACGATCCGGATTGAGGTCAAATTTTTTGATGCGCTCATCGTAGCTGTACTGCTTTAGCTCTGCGATGATGCTTTCTAACTTAGATAGAGTGAGGGGCTTACCGGTTTTAAGCTGCACAAGTTTGCTGATGCGGTTTATGTTACCGCCCGACCCGATAACGCGCATATCGCGCATGCGGTAAACCTTGCTACGCAGCCATTCGCGCATCTTTTTCCACTCAGAGCGGGTGACTGATTTTTGCAACAAACGAATAGTGCCGATACGAAACGATTTGGCTGCGTGAATTTTTCCGTTCTTGAACACGGTAATTTCAGTTGAGCCGCCGCCTACATCTATGAACACGCAATTTTTACCGAGTTTTTCGCGCACGGCATTCTGGCTGTTGAAAATGATGTGCGCCTCTGTATTGCCGCTGATGATTTCTATATCTAATCCGGCTTCTTTTTTGATGCGCCTTACGATGGATGCACCATTGGCGGCTTCGCGCATGGCGCTGGTGGCGCAACCCTTATAGTGCAACACATTATTGGCGCGCATAATGTGTTTGAAACCAATCATGGCATCAATCAGTTGGCGGATGGTAATTTCGGGTATAGCTTTGTTTTTGAATGCGTTACCGCCCAGGCGCACGGGGACCCGTATCAATGCACTCTTTTTGAACATGGGACCCTCACCATTATCGAGCACATTCTCAATCAGCAAACGGACTGAGTTGGAACCGATGTCAATAGCGGCAAATCGTTTAATGTCCACTTGAGTAGGATTGAATAATGGCTAACAAAATATTTACACATACAGCAACATGTTTTCCACGGGCTTTTGTACATGTAGCGCAAGGTGGCTGCCGTTAGTCGTCATGGCGTTTTTTAATATTCTCATACGCTTTGATAATTTCTTTCACCAGGCGATGGCGCACCACATCGCTTTCGTTGAGAAAAATCTGCGAGATGCCTTCCACATTTTTCAGGATGCGCAGGGCTGTGTGGAGCCCGGAGTTTACTTTAGGGGGCAGGTCAATCTGGGTGGGGTCACCGGTTACGATTACTTTAGAATTGGCTCCGATGCGGGTCAAAAACATTTTTAGCTGCATATCGCTGCAGTTTTGCGCCTCGTCAAGCAGGATGAAGGCGTGGTCGAGTGTGCGGCCGCGCATAAATGCCAGCGGTGCAACTTCAATGATGCGGTTTTCCATGTAATAGGTGAGTTTATCGGCCGGTATCATGTCGTCAAGCGCATCGTATAGCGGGCGCAGGTACGGGTCAATTTTTTCTTTCAAATCTCCGGGTAAAAATCCCAAACTCTCTCCTGCTTCTACGGCGGGCCTGGTGAGGATTATTTTTTTTACGTTTTTTTCTTTAAGGGCTTTCACGGCAATGGCTACTGCCGTGTAGGTTTTGCCGGTGCCTGCAGGGCCAATGGCAAACACGATGTCGTTTTTTTCGCTCTCTCTCACCATCTGCATTTGGTTTTCAGTACGGGCACGCACAATTAGTCCATTGTTGCCGTAAACGATTATGTTTTTGTGCTCCCGCTCGCGCTCGTATCTCTCGGCACGATCGGTTTTGGTGAGGATGATGGTTTCAATGTTATCTTCCGTGAGTTTGCCGTAGCGCTCTATGTGATTCATCATGCGCTCGACTTTTTCCTTAAACACGGCAAGGTCTTCTTCGTTACCCTCAGCTTTAATCACATTGCCCCGCGTAACCATGCGGATGGTGGGGAAATTTTTTTTGATGAAGTTGAAGCGTGAATTGTTTACTCCAAAGAAATCTACCGGGTCAATGCCTTCGATATAGAGAGTTATCTCTGTCAATGAAGTACTATTTGTAGTAACGAAGATAATCGGATTTTTCGATTTTGAGAAATAAGACGTTTATGTTTCCACATTTTTTTCCACCTGCAAGGCGAAACTTTACATTATGTTTACATCGCCTTGTTTAGTTGGTAACAGCATGTCGGTAATTACCCTTATCAGTGACCTTGGAACGCGCGATTACTACGTGGCGGCTATCAAGGCATCTATTTTCAGGCATTGCGAAAAAGTTGTTCCGATAGTGGACATTACTCACGCCATCAGGCCGTTTGATATAAAAGAGTGCGCCTTCACACTCAAAAATGCGCTGCGGTACTTTTCTAACGGTTCCATTCATGTAGCGCATATTTTATCGGGTAAAGAATTGCTGGTGGCAGAGTATGCCGGTGGATATATTGTTACGTTTAATAACGGTTTGCTTTCGCTCATGGATGAGAAACGCGAGTTCAAAGTGTATGAGGTAAACGAAGAACTCACCGAAGACCACTCGCTGTTGATGAACGAAGCGATAGGGAGGGTGGTAAATTTGCTGGTGCAGGAATACCGACCCTCTGACTTTGCGCAGCTCACCACAAATTACGAGGAGTACCGCCTGTTGCAGCCCGTGTTTAACCCAGGCATTATACGCGGCACGGTGGTTAAAAACGATGCCTACGGCAACGCCATTACCAATATAACGCGCGAGCTTTTTGAGCGGCTCACGGCGGGTAAAAGGTTTGTGATACACTGCGGTGTGGCAAACGTAGAAACTATCAGCCGCCGCTACGGAGATGTTGCCGAGGGGGACGTAGCTGTGTTGTTTAACGAAGCGGATTTACTGGAGATTGCCATTAATCGCGGGCGGGCAGATAATTTGCTGGCGCTTACGCCGGGCAGCAGCGTGCAGGTGGTATACAACTAAATGATTTTGTATGCTTGTAAGGATTGTTTGCATGACTTTTCGCGAGGATTACGTAGCGGAGTTTATCAGTATTTTTAACGAGCGGAAACATCTGATTGCTGCTTTTGCGGGTTGTAGCGGTGTAAGTTTGCTGCGCGACACTTTACACCCTTCGCGCTTTTTTACTATCAGCCGGTGGTCTTCGGCAGAGGATTTAGAGAATTATCGGAATTCAGCGCTATTTCAGGATACCTGGGCAATGGTAAAGCCCTTTTTCAGCGAAAAACCTATGGCGTGGAGTTTGGAGGAATGCTGACCGATAGAAAGGGAATAGTGTGAAGTGTGAAGTGAGAAGTGAGAAGTGAGAAGTTGTGTAAGTGGCTAACAGTTGGAATTAATAGTGTAAGTTTTAGTAGTTGTTAGTTGAGTTCTCGGTGTAATTGAGTGTTTGTGCTTTTTACTTTGGATGTTTGGAGAGTTGGGTTGGATTGGGTTGGATTGGGTTGCGCCCGCCTGCGGCGGACGCAACCCGGATTTGTGCAGATTGTGTCGGCATTGCGGTTTTTATCAAGCCGCCTGCGGCGGCTTTCGGAACGTGAGAGGGGTTGTGGTGGTATTTGCATG
>JANWXI010000098.1 GCA_025057415.1 Chitinophagales bacterium | reverse complement strand
TGCTCTTAACCGGTAATTTTTGTTCTTACACTCCTATTACACTCTCTAATCAAAGACCTTTTCCCAAATAAAATGTAAATTTCAATGGGGTAACTATATAACTACTTTAATACGCAAAATCCTCCCCAAGAAAAGTTGCTATCATTATCAAATGTAATTTACCAGTTTCAGAAAATGTTTCCGGTAAAACCTATCTCTAACCGGTAATAACATGAACTGTTTCTGTGTAACTGTTTAGTTGCTGTTTTCATGGCAGATATGGGGCGCTGCTACAGCGGGTGAGCTGGTGCTAAAATTCGTAGAGTTTGGAACAGGGCTAAGCAATACTTAGCGGAGTAAGGTCACATTCCCTTTGTATGAAAGCGTTTTATCATCTCCGGTGCGCAAGGTGATTTGCCACACATACACACCCATATCGGCAGGGCGACCTGAAAAGGTGCCGTCCCAGCCGCTCGTAATATCGTTTGTCTGAAATACTTTTTGCCCCCATCGGTTATACACCGAAAAATCTACCAGCGACTCCACATTCAGCCAACGCAGTATGCGAAACATGTCGTTGATGCCATCGCCATTGGGGGTAAAGGCAGTAGGCAAAAACAAAATGTCGTTATAAATTACTGTTACAAGCACTGAGTCCTTGTTGTAACATCCCCATTCGTTGTGCGCAAACAATTCGTACCAGGTGGTTTCGCGCGGCTGCGCCTTGGTGGTGAGTGAAAAAGGTTCATCAATCCAAGTGCTGGGGTGCCAGTAATACCACACTCCATTGGTTGAGCCGCTCAACCAGGCGTACGTGTCGCGGTAAATTGTCGTATCGTTACCTGCGTCCACCCAAGGTATAGGGCGAATGTAAACTTGCGTATAGCCGGTATCGGAGAAACAATCGTTGCTAACCACTACCATAAATTGGGTCGGGGTATCTATTTGCACTACCGGCGTGGCCGAAAATGGCTGACTCATCCCGTCTTTCGGAAACCACTCATAGTACATACCGCCGGAAGCGATAAGTTGCACAGGATATCCGGCACAGGCATTAAACACGGAGTCAATTTGTACGGTAACGGGAGTTTGAACTGTGGCTATGACGGTGGCTGTATCGGCACATCCCGCACTGCTTGTAACAGCTAACGTTACCGTAAAACTGCCGGGAGTGTTGAACGTATGCGTAAAGGAGGGTGTTGAAAAAGTCCCCACTCCTTGCAAATTCCACTGGTATGACGCTATGTTACTTGTGTCTTTAATATAAAAAGTAACCGGCTGGTATATACAAGGCGGAGTGTAAAGAAAATCAGCTTTGGGTGTGGGAAATAAAGTAACCGGCTTGGTTATAGTATCATTACATCCGTACTCATTTGTGATAATGAGGGTTACGTTGTATGTGCCGGATGAGTTGTAAATATGAGTAGGGCTCTGTACCGTAGAGGTAGTGCCATCGCCAAACTTCCAAAGCCACTCCGTGATATTTCCGTTTGTTGTATTGCTTAAATCCGTAAACGGTATAGGGCGGTTGGCGCAATCGGGAGTATAACTGAAGTCGGCTTCGCTGCGATTGTAAATTTTTACATAAGCATAAGTGGTGTCAGAGCAAATGTTGTTGCCTATTCCTTTAGTAACCACAAGCCGCACCAGATAAGTACCTGTGCCTGGATAGGTATATGACGGATTTTGTTGTGAAGAAACATCTGTTGTGGTAGATGGGTCACCAAAATCCCACTCATAGTTCAGAGGTATGTTATTGGGCGGAGGATTATAACTGCTGTTTTGAAACTGAACGAAATTGTTCTCACAGTTGATAATGTAAGTACCAATGCCCGTCTGCGGATCAATGTCGAAACTCGGGATATTGGCAATAGGTGAATTGCACTGCACCACATTTACCTGATAGTCGCGCATGTACGTGGCGATAAGGTTGCCGTTGCGGTACTCGCTCACACACACAGCAAACACAAATTGGCCCACCGTGTTAGGCCTTCCGGTCAGTACGCCTGTATTCGGGTCAATAGACAAAGGCGGGTTACCACCCAGCAGATTACTCAATGAATAGCCGCTTGCCCAGGGTATCGAATTGTAGGGAGGGCCAAGAGGAGGGTTAGGTGCAGGGTCAGAAACTGAGCCGCCATGTGAAGGCGTGCATAAACTATAAGTGAGAATATCACCATCTGCATCAGTGGCAGAATAATTAAATACCAGAGGTGCATTCACACAAATAAAGAGAGGGGGCAAACTGTTAAATGTGGGGCTGGAGTTTTGAAACTGAGCCGTAGGCGGTATGTAGGCAGCGTAAACTGCTCCCTGGTCACCGGGGTTAAATACGTTCGTGATGGTGCCGTTTCTGCAGCAACGCTCATAAATAAGCGTATAACCTGTGGTGGCAGAAGGAAGGGTAATGTTCATGGTGTAAACACCCTGCTCTACGCAAGCCCCCGAGGTATTGCTAAGGCACGGGTTGTCAGAAGGGGGTTGTATGGTGGTGATTACAGGATTTACAAATCCAAAAGTTTGAACCAGCGTGTTGGTATTCTCCAGAAAAAGACCCACGGATGCCTGAGCCGGCTGCGCACCCGGCGCCCCATCAAACGGAGTGGTGCTATTGCAATCGCGATATATAATTAAATTGACCTCATACGTGGTACCGGATATATAGCGATATGAAATGTAACCACCCACTATGTGGGTAGCTAAACTGTTTATGGCGAAAAATGTGCAAAAGAGTATGGTCAGGTACCTTCTCATCCTGTAAATAAGCAAAAGTAACTTACTAATTGAAATTCATTAGATAAAAAATTATAACTGGTTGTTTTTGTGTTAAGGGGATTTGTGCTCTTTTGAATTAAATTCAAAGTGATAGATACGAGGTCTATGTGTATTTAATGACAAAACATGCGCTAATTTAGTTATCTGAAAATTTACAAGATGCTGTGTTTGACTTCCCTATCGTGTTAAACAGCAGATTTTTTAATCTTTATTGTAAATGGTCCATACTGTTAAAACATGAATAAAGCGTAAAGGTTTGCTTGCTATGAGAAAAGCGAAGTGAATCAAAGTAAGTTTGCTGTTGTGTGAAATTACAATTTGAATTCTGACATAACAGGTACTTTCTCTACTTGAATTACCGGAAAGTTAGATAATGCGTGTTTACTTTATAATTGACCCAGCCCAGCTTTTAATTACCGAAATCCACCATTTTGAAGGCGCTTGGTGTTGCATGTTTGTATAATCAAAGTAAAGAATGATTACCTCCGGTGGTATAGCTCTCGGATATGTGCCGTTTTTAAAAAAAATTTTTTGCTGCGCAAATCTATTGCGTACCGGGTCATTTTATTTGTGCTCATGAAACCTGTTGTACCGCACAGCCCCGAACATAGCAGACAACTCACAGAACTGGAAACCCTCAAGGCAGAGTATGTTAAACAGTGGAATAACCGCAACGTACTTTTAGAATGGGGTAAACCGCAGTTAGAAGCGCTTTATTATGCCAAAATAGGCAAACATCAGATTGAACTCTTAACACTCAAAAAGGAGGTATTTGCGCTGAAACGCAAACTGGAAATGATACAGGCATATATTAACCGTGCCGAGCCGATCAACTTACCCGTCATAGAGTTATTGGTAGAGTTGGAAGTAAAAGAACAGGAGGAGAAAATAGCCCGTGAAGCAGAGAAATTAGAAGCTGCCAATCATCTGCTTGCTAATCTGGCAAGCCCCGAGCGTAGCGTGGAACTTCGCAAAACCTTTCGCCATATTGCCAAGCGCCTGCATCCCGATATCAACCCGAACCTGCCAGACGAAGCGCGCAAACTTTGGGATGCTGCCGTACATGCTTACGAGTATGGCGATTTGGAGAGTTTAAAAGCGTTTGCGCTGCTGGCAGATGATTACCATACCCAACCCCCGATTGATGACGAATTGTTCATTACAACCCAGATACAGTTGCTGAAGGAAGGCATTAAAAAATTTATTGAGGAAATTGCACAAATCCGAAGCGGGTTTCCGTTTACACTGGAACATCAGTTGCGCGATGAAGCATGGGTTAGCGAGCAGTTGTCAGCCATAGGGCTGGAAATTGCGTTGCTGAACGCGCAAAAATCGGCTTACGAGGAAAAAATTTCCCAAATCCTTCAAAACTACGACCATGTGTAACGAGTTAGTACCCGTATCATCCGGAATGTTGCAATGGCTTGGCCAGGGCGGCAGCGCCATTACTTCGCCCTTCAACCGGCAGATAACTGTACTTCACACAGTGGTGGCAGGTACCTCATATCGCGATATTCATCGTGTAGAAGATGAGCTGTACCCGGGGATAGAGCTCAGCATGGTGCGTGAGCCGGACAATGAGCAAGATGGGTTTGCAGTGAAAATACTGCTTCATGATTATCACATCGGTTATTTACCACGCACCAAAAACGAAGTCATTGCCCGCCTGATGGATGCCGGTAAAAGTTTTACCGCCCGAGTGACCGACTTTGAATGGGAGGGCGCCTGGGCGCGCATTGAGGTAGAGGTTCTCATGAATGACTAATACTACACGCACCCGGGTGTACGTCTCTGTTACTAGAACACTGTCCTGAAATAAAATCTTCATCCTTTGAGATTGACTATATACTCGTTACACAAAAACAACACAGCTACTTAACCACATTACAAAAAGTCACTGATTGAAACACAGTTTGCATAAACCCTAAACGGGTTTCACCGCAGGTGCATGATGTAAGATATTTCTAAACTTTACGCCGCATGCAACATGACAGTAGTGCTGGTGCCATCAGATGTTATCATTTTTTCAGGTAAACCTTGCTCTGAAAAAATCGCTGTTTATTGAGAATGGAGCGTAGCAACGTAATTTTTCTGCATTACTGAAAAATTTATCGCAACGAAATTCTAATTTCGGAGCGCAATGTGGAAGATAGGATTGCTTAGCGATACTCACGGACATACCGATCCAAAGATTTTTGAGGTGTTTAAAGATGTGGACGAGATCTGGCATGCCGGAGATATTGGCGATTATCAGGTATGCCGTCAGTTGGCAACTCTTAAAAAGCCGATAGTGGCAGTACACGGTAATATTGATGACCCCAACATACGCGCTTTGTATCCCGAGGCCATCCTGCACGAGCGTGAAGGGGTGAAAATACTCATGATACATATTGGCGGCTACCCCGGTCGATATGCCGCCAAAGCCCGTAAACTGATTGAGCTGCACCGTCCGCAACTATTTATCTGCGGACACTCGCATATCCTGAAAGTAATGCGTGACGACCGTTACGGACTACTATCGGTAAACCCGGGGGCTGCAGGCATACAGGGCATGCACACGGTTAAAACGGTACTCCGGCTTCAACTGCAAGGGGGCAAGGTTGTGGGGCTAGAAGCCGTAGAGTTGGGCAAAAGGGGGGCTATTGTTTGAAAAACAAATGTTTGGCTTGAATTTTGTCAATTATTTTGGTGAAAATATTATACTTCGCTGTAATTTTTGTAACTAACTGATTACTAATTACGTAAAAAAATACCAAATTAACCGGGATTGAGCAGGAACTTTATTATATGCTTTTTGCTGTGGCAGGCATATTGCGCGGCACAAAGCGAAAATATTCCCCCATTACCTATTGACAGCATCAATCGCAAGATTGTGTATCAAAAGGTAATCACATTCCCGGGTGGACTTTCGCAAGAGCAGATTTTTGATTTGGCGATTGACTGGTTTAATACAAACCAGGATAAATGTGTGCGTAGAAACGCTATCAGTGAATCGCTTGTTACAAATCTGAAAAATTACAGGGAAGTTCAAAAGGTTTTCCAAAACACCCGTCCACTACAAAGTTTGGACCCTGCAAGTTATCGGATGGCGGTTCGTATTATTAACCGCTACATCGGAAATCAGGATGGAATGGTAAAAGTAGTTTACCTTGATTACTACCTGGTGATAAGTGTTAGCAACAATCAGATGACGGCTACTATCAGTGACATTGTTTACAATCATTTTAACCCTCGCAATTACAACCCGCAACGCATCGGTGACTGGTTGGACCAGAATACATACGATGCCATCAGCAGAATCGAGAACCTTATCAATGCCTGTGCCTCATACAGTGAAATAACACAATTATTCACCTACCTGCATCAGGATACACACCTGTTTCTCGATCAGTTGGAGTATCAACTGCTAACAAATGCTGTAGCGCTTAAAAAAGAAACTATACAAACCAATACACGGTAATTAATTGGCATTGTATTGCCATTCGTATTTGCTAATGGTCGCTAAGCAATACTTGAGGTGTATCAGCTAGTAATACTCTTCATTCAATATTTTTCAAGCTAATAAAAGGCCATAACTATCGCCTGATTTGATTTGGTGAAATGAAACAGTACTAAAATTCGATAACTGGTTTTTTATAAGGTAAAGCTAAGCATTAAACCGGGTTGAGGGGCAAAGCCGGCTTGAATCTTCAAAAAAAGCCAATAGCTTTTATGATACTTCTACTTCATTAAAACATTACACTGTATTACATGTTTACTTTAGTACTTTTTCGCGCGGCTATTTACACGCGCTTCTAATTTTGGCGTAAGGGTATATTTTAGCCGTGTTTTTTAACAATTGTTTGTCTATGGCGCAATCTGTAATATTCAAAAGTTCTATCGGTAAGAAGGCCATCATGGCTGTTACCGGTTTGTTCCTGATTACGTTTCTAATCGTGCATTGCACCATTAACGCCATGATATTTTACAACGATGGTGGAGCCACCTTCACCAAGTACGCTCATTTTATGGGTACTAACCCCATAATTCGCCTGATGGAAATTGTATTGATTGCCGGTTTTCTGATACATATTGTTGATGGTCTTTTGCTTTGGAAACAAAACCGCGATGCTCGACCGGTGAAATACGCCGTGAACAATCCACAGGCAAACTCCAAGTGGTACAGCCGCAGCATGGGGCTGTTGGGTACCCTTATACTTATATTCCTGATCATTCACACTGCTCACTTTTGGATACCTAACCGGTGGCAGCAGGGCCTTACGAATTGGGAAAACGAAATTGATTTATACGCCCGGATGCTGGAGGTCTTTCAAAATCCTTGGGTGGTACTCATATATGTGGCAGGGTGTGTTTCGCTTTTCTGGCACCTGTTACATGGTTTCAAGAGCGCTTTTCAGAGTTTGGGGCTTAACCATGCCAAATACAATCGTTTGATAGAAATCTCGGGTATTGCTTTCAGTATATTGGTACCGTTTCTTTTTGCTTTAATGCCCGTCAGTATTTATTTCGGTTGGATTAAATGAAGAAATGCTCCTGAAATACAACATAACTCAAGCAGCAGAATGCTTCACAAGTAAGTCAGAGGAAGCACCGTTTGCCTTAATCAATACACATAAATCGGCAAACAGCGATGTTGTGAGTAATGAATGCTCAAAACTTATTTTATTGTATGCACCACACTTCATTAAAATCTTCAACTTGTTCGTAAACAACTTAAATAGTACAGCATCAACGCCCATTTTATTTGACTTTGATGAGGCAAAGAGAGCAATTTGGAAAACTTTTGTTTTCAAATGGATTGAATTGACCGATACGCAAATTGACCATACCCGTAAATTTTGCGAGTGCCGTGTTGATGAGCCATTTTTCGGTGTGCCGGCACTCCCCCAACCCGTAAACTTAACATTCAAATTACCTAACGAATTTCTGAAATGCTAATGACTATGTCCACCCTCAACGCTAAAATTCCGCCTGGCCCTCTGGCTGAGAAATGGAGCTACTACAAAGAACACGCAAAGCTGGTGAATCCGGCCAATAAGCGAAAGCTGGAAGTAATTGTAGTGGGAACCGGACTGGCAGGCGCCTCAGCCGCAGCCACTCTAGCAGAACTGGGCTACAAGGTAAAGGCATTCTGTTTTCAGGATTCGCCCCGTCGCGCCCACTCCATAGCCGCTCAGGGCGGTATCAACGCAGCCAAGAATTACAAAAACGATGGTGACTCGGTGTTCCGCCTTTTTTACGATACGATTAAAGGCGGTGATTTCCGCGCCCGCGAAGCCAACGTATATCGCCTGGCGGAGGTGTCTGTAAATATCATAGACCAGTGTGTGGCACAGGGCGTTCCCTTTGCCCGCGAATATGGCGGCTTGTTAGACAATCGCTCCTTTGGCGGGGCACAAGTATCGCGCACTTTTTACGCGCGCGGGCAAACCGGCCAGCAATTACTACTTGGCGCATATCAGGCGCTGGAGCGCCAGGTGGGACTAGGCAACGTAAAAATGTACGCCCGCCACGAAATGCTTGAGTTGGTGAAAATTGACGGAAAAGCCCGGGGCATCATAGCACGCAATCTGGTTACCGGTGAACTGGAGCGTCACTTTGGCCACGCTGTATTGTTATGCACCGGTGGATATGGCAATGTATTCTACCTCTCTACCAATGCCATGGGCAGCAACGTCACCGCTATTTGGAAAGCATACAAGCAAGGTGCTTTTTTCGGCAACCCATGCTTTACACAAATTCACCCCACCTGTATTCCCGTTACGGGCGATTACCAATCCAAACTAACGCTAATGAGCGAATCGCTGCGTAATGACGGCCGGGTTTGGGTACCCAAATCTGTTGAAGATGCTAAAGCCATTCGTGAGGGGCGCAAGAAACCCGAAGACATTAAAGAGGAAGACCGCGACTACTACCTGGAGCGCAAGTACCCCTCATACGGCAACCTGTGCCCCCGCGACATCGCGAGCCGTGCAGCTAAAGAAGTTTGTGACGAAGGTCGCGGCATTGTGCCTAGCGGTTATGGCGTCTATCTCGACTTTTCGGATGCCATTAAACGGCTGGGTGTTGAAACCGTAAAAGCCCGTTATGGGGAGCTATTCCCGATGTACCAGAATATAACTAACGAGGACCCGCTCAAAACACCCATGAAAATTTATCCTGCCGTACACTACACGATGGGCGGCTTATGGGTAGATTATGAACTGATGACTACCATACCGGGTTGTTACGCACTGGGCGAAGCCAACTTCAGTGATCACGGCGCTAACCGCCTTGGCGCTTCAGCACTAATGCAGGGGCTTGCTGATGGATACTTTATAATTCCATACACTATTGGTAACTATCTGGCTGGTGAAATATTCACCAAACCCATACCTACCGATCATCCCGCATTTGTTGAAGCAGAGAAAAGAGTAAGCGACCGCATACATCGGTTGCTTTCCGTAAAAGGCAGACGCACGGTAGATGAGTTCCACAGGTTGCTCGGAAAAATTATGTGGGAATACTGCGGCATGGCGCGCTCTGCAGCGGGGCTTACGAAAGCCCGCGACATGGTGCGTGAACTGCGGCGGGAATTTTGGAGTGATGTGCGCGTGCCCGGCAGCGCCAACGAGTTTAACCCCGAACTGGACAAGGCAGGCAGGGTGGCTGATTTTCTGGAGTTGGGGGAACTGATGATTGTGGATGCCCTTCACCGCAACGAGAGCTGCGGCGGACACTTCCGCGTAGAGTATCAGGACGAGGGAGAAGCTAAACGCGATGACGAAAATTATCGCTATGTGGCTGCATGGGAATACAAAGGTGATGATGCAGACCCAGCCCTGCACAAAGAAGAACTGGTGTTTGAAAATGTACAACTGCAGGTGCGTAGTTACAAATAAACCGCTTTGGTACTATACGTGTTTTTTATTTAAAAAATGGTTTAACGCAAATAACAATATATGAAATTTCATCTTAAAGTATGGCGCCAGAAGAATGCCAAGGATCCCGGCCGGTTGGTGGACTATACCATTGACAACATCAACCCCGACATGAGTTTTTTGGAAATGATGGATGTGCTCAACGATGAACTTATACGCAAAGGCGAAGACCCAATTGCCTTTGACCACGACTGCCGAGAGGGTATTTGCGGTATGTGCAGCATGTATATCAACGGACGGGCACACGGTCCTCAGCGCGCTGCCACTACTTGTCAGCTCTACATGCGCTCTTTTAAAGACGGAGATACTATTTACGTGGAACCCTGGCGTGCGAAGGCGTTTCCCGTCATCAAAGACCTCGTGGTAGACCGCTCTGCATTTGACCGCATCATAGCTGCGGGAGGGTTTATCTCTGTCAATACCGGGCAGGCGCAAGATGCAAACGCCATACCTATCCCCAAGGCAGATGCAGACAGAGCTATGGATGCTGCCGCGTGTATCGGATGTGGCGCCTGTGTGGCGGCTTGCCCCAATGGCGCTGCCATGCTGTTCGTATCAGCTAAAATATCACAGTTAGCTTTGTTGCCGCAGGGCCAACCTGAGCGCTACACGCGCGCCCTCAACATGGTGAAACAAATGGACGAAGAGGGGTTTGGCAACTGTACCAACATCGGTGCATGCGAAGCAGAGTGCCCTAAAGAGATTAAACTGACTAACATAGCCCGTATGAACCGCGAATACCTCACTGCCGCGTTTATTCAGGAATAATTTTACCTTTGCATCGTAAATGTACTATCACATGAATAAACTCATTCTCTCGCTTGTACTGGCATTTGCCGTTAGCGCATCGCTTTATGCACACGAAGGCGGTAAGAAAAACAAAAAGGAAAAAACAAAAACCGAAACTAAACATCGCTGCAGTGCACATCAGGCGGATGCCAATGCCGCTGCTCCTGCCAAGGCATGTCCGCATGCCGGCAGCCACGCCAACGGCACACAAAAAAGTTGTTGCCAAGCGAAAAAAGACGGCAACAAGACCGGTTGCGCCGGCCACGGACACTAATCGCCTTTAACTCTTTTTGCTATGCCCGGGTCAATACGCCCGGGCTTTTTTATGGAAAGTACGAGCATGTACTGCGCAGTGTTTTGAAACACTCTCAGGTACGTAATAATCTTTTTTTTACTATAGAGATAAACTCAACATATTAGAAAATTGCATGAAATGCAAGAAAGATACATCTCTTATTGTTTAAGGTGCTAATGATGCGAACCAAACTCATCAGCGTTTGTAAGATTTAGTTGTAGATACAACATTTTTTTCACCTTCGTAGCGGGAATTGTGTCTTATGGCAAAAGGTAACTGGTTGCTGGCGGTAATGGTTTTAACTTTAACCGGCGTGATAGTGTACAACAAGGTATGGCGCAAACCCGCCACAGACAGTCCAATGCAGCAAAACATCCGCCCCAAAGAAATACCGGTTACCGGATATGTGGTAAAAGCATCATCGTTAAACCATTCCATAACCGCTGCCGGCACCTTGCTACCGCGCGAGCGCACGGAGCTGCGTCCTGAAGTATCGGGTAAGATTGTGTATCTGCACCTCCCTGAAGCGAAACAAGTGGCTGCCGGCACATTGCTGGTGAAGCTGGACGACCGGGAGCAACAGGCACAACTCAAAAAACTCAGATTGCTTACAGAGACAGCCGAAAAAACCGAACAGCGCCTGCGGCAACTTACAGATGCAGGAGGCGCCGGTAAGCAGGAATATGAGCAGGCGCTCACAAACCTGCAAACACTCAGGGCAGAGATGGAGTTGGTACAGGCCGCCATAGCCAAAACAGAAATCCGCGCGCCTTTTACCGGCATACTCGGTTTACGGCAAGTAAGCATAGGCGCTTATGTTACACCGGCAACCGTTATCAGTACTTTACAGCAGATACATCCGATGATACTGGAGTTTAGCATACCGGAGCGTTATGCCGGTTGGGTAAGGCCTGGGCATAAGGTGAATTTCAAAGCCGATGGAGATGAGGGAGAGCGCGAGGCGGTGGTGTATGCCGCGGAGCCGGTAATTGACGATGCCGCACGCAGCGTGCGCATTCGCGCCAATGTGAGCGGCACACCTGCAGGGCTCGCGCCGGGGACCTTTGCATCGGTGAAAATACCTTTACAGAGCGGTAAGGTATCGCTGGTGGTTCCGGTGAACTGTATTCTCCCCGATGCCCGCGACAAAAAGGTGATTGTTATTCGGGGCGGCAAGGCAGAATTCAGAACCGTAAGCACCGGGTTGCGCAGCGAGGCATACACCGAAATTACGGATGGGCTTGCGGCCGGTGATACCATTGCTGCCGGCGCACTAATGAGTTTGCGCCCCGGCGCAGAAGTACGCGTGGTGAAATGGATAGATTAAAAACGTGAAATGTGCTATGAGGTGCGTTAAAATTTTGCATTGTGTTTTTTTTTTTGAATATATAAAATGACGTATGCAGACCGGTGAGATATTTGAAAATATGAAAAGCCCGAGGCGCCATTGCGTGCTGCACAGCAGCAAACAGTGTGCGGCAGCCGGGTGAGGGATGCGAGCGGAAAGCCCGCAGCCGCGCCCCCGCGAATGGCGCGGGCGCGGCGCGGGCATTAAACCGGTCAACCCC
>JANWXI010000097.1 GCA_025057415.1 Chitinophagales bacterium | reverse complement strand
AAAGCGCCCATCAACCGATGTTCGCTAAAAGTTTTACTCGTAGAAATAACATGATACACAAACCCTAAAAATAATTGAGCAAAGATCACTACTGCACTATTCACAGCGGCTCTTGCTGGCTCAGGCAGTGGAAACTGCCCAAACCCCATATTATATCCGTTGAATCAATGCCGACTACATTTCGCCCAGGAAAAACCTTTTGCAAAATCTCAAGTGCCGCTTCGTCATTTTCTTTATCGCGAAAAGTTGGCACAATCACGTATTGATTGCTGATGTAAAAATTAGCGTATGAGGCGGGCAGGCGCTGCCCTTCATAAATCACCGGTCGGGGCATGGGCAACTCTACGATATTCATCTGCTTGCCGTTTTCTAATCGCATGGAGCTGAGAAGTTTCAGGTTTTTCCGGAGCGGCTCGTAGTTTTCATCTGTTTTGTTTTTTTCTATCACTGTCACTACAGTGTCCTCATTTACAAAGCGGGTTATGTCGTCAATGTGCCCATCGGTATCGTCACCGGCTATGCCATCGCCCAACCAGAGAATATTTTCTACACCGTAGTATTCAATCAGATAGCGCTCTATTTGTGCCTGCGTTAAGTGCGGGTTTCGGTTTTTGTTGAGTAAACACGAAGTAGTGGTGAGCAAAGTGCCCTTGCCATTAAACTCCACGCTGCCACCTTCCATCACAATACCGGGGTAAAAGACCTTAAGCCCGAGTTTTTCGGCAATACGCGTGGGAATTGCATCGTCTAAATCGTAAGGTGGGTATTTGTTGCCCCAGGCATTATAGCCCCAGTCCACAATTACTTTTTCGGTAGGGTAAGGGTGTTCCGTATTTTTTTTAATGAGGAATGCCGGGCCGTGGTCGCGGCACCAGGCATCGTTGGTCGGATGAAAAAAAAATTCTATATTTTCAAACGCTGCATCGTTGTAATGAGGCGAAAGGCGCAGTTGCTGTACAGCAAAGTTTTTCATGGCTTCATCGGCCACGTTGATGCACACTTTTTGTGCCTGGGCTACTAACAATACAAACGCGCAATAAGGCGGGTAGATGGAGTGTATTTTGCCGGGCCAGCTCTCCTCTTTGTGAGGCCACGAAAGCCATACGGCGCGTTGCGGAGCAAACTCGGCCGGAAAGTAATAACCTAATTCACGGGGAGTAGGATGCAGCATCATATTTACGGGGCATACATAATGAATTTCAGTAAAACCCGAAATTGCTTTACACAAACGTTACTTAAAGCCAAAGTACCTAAACAAAATACCTCATCTCTATTCACATTTTGGCGAGAATATATCTCACAGGGTATGTGACAATTACCCCGGGTGCGCATACGTAACATGTGTTGTTTGGCATATAGTTTACTACGTCATAAGCAAAAGATATTTGGATGCATCGCCCTGCAAACACGTGCAGTAAGTTCACAAAAAAATAGCTTTATGAGTGAGTAGCGATTGATTTCCCTGCAAAACGTTTCTCAGTAATAAGGTATATTATGCAGCGTTGTTGCGTAGTCCGGGTGAGGGATGCGGAGGGCGCGAGCGAAGCGAAGCGGCCACGCCCGTACCTTTGAAAAATAAAAAACTCACGGGCGGGGCGGAAGCGAAGCGCACCCCGTAGCAAGCCCGACCCCGCCTCCCCGCGCAGCTATGCGGAGCGGGGAGGCGGGGGCACCCCCAAAAAAATATTATCACTATTTTTAATACGAGCGCAACCGGTGATGCAACAGATGTTTTTTGTGTAACGGGGGAATATCAGCGCAACAGCACGAAGCTGCCTTCGTAGGTGCGTTTTTCACCGTCTAAAAACGACAGGATGAGATGATAGACGTAAACGCCCGGAGGCGCGGGGGCGTTTTTGTATTCTCCGTCCCAGCCCTCCAGGGAGTTGTTGGATGTGTAAACCAGTTCGCCTGTGCGATTGAAGATGCGCAGTTGATAAAAACGCAGCCCGCCCGTATATACAAAAAATTTATCATTTGTTCCGTTGCCGTCGGGCGTGAAGGCGTTGGGGATGAATACTTGTTTATCGGCCAGCACATTTACGCGGACAATTGCCGTGACGCTGCAACCGTTCTGGTCAGTAACGGTGACGGTATATTGCATGGTGCGGATGGCGGTGAAATCGGGCGAAGGACAATCGGTGCAACTCAGATAATCATCGGGGCTCCATTGATAGGTGTAGGTATTTTGCGGAGGAGTGACGTTGAGTTGTATCTGCGATACCGAGCCGAATGGTATAGTATCGGCTTCGGGAGCAGTAACCGTAATGGGGTCTGGCTCTGCAATGGTGAAGGATACGCTTGCGGTGCAGTTGTTGGCATCGGTGACGGTAACCTGATATGTGCCGGCAGGTAGATTTGCCAGCGTATTTGTAGTAGCGCCGTTGTTCCAGGCAAAAGCAAGCGGCTGGGTGGCGCCACTTACGCTTACCGATGCGTATCCGTTGGCTTCACCGTGGCAACGCACGTTTGCGGTGCTGTCGGTTAGTACAGCGATAGGATTAGACGCATTGATAGTGTATGAAGCGGTAGCTGTACAGTTGTTGGCATCGGTGACGGTGACCGGATAGCTGCCGGCAGCCAGATTGGTGAGGGTATTGCCGGTTTGCGGCGGTGTAGTGCCCCAGGTGAAGTTATAAGCAGGGGAACCGCCGGAGGCGCTTACCTGTATGGCTCCATCGGAGAAACCATAACAGGTTTCGTGATTAATGGTAACCAGGTTTATAGTAGGCAGCGGATGTACTGTAACGCTTACGGGGGCGCTTATAAACTGACATCTGTTGGCATCGGTGCCTGCCAATAACACATTAGTACTTTGTGTAATATTAATGGTGGGGGTGGTTGCACTGTTGCTCCACACATAGGTAGCCAGGGGCGGATTGCTGCTCAGCGTGACACTGCCGCCGGCACAGAAGCTCAGAGGACCCGAAGCGATAATACTTACCGGTGAAGGAGGCAATAGCGTAACTAAGACGGTATCGGTGGCGATACAACCGGTTTGCCCGGCATAAACCACGTATGCAGTAGTTACAGTAGAAGCGCTGGTATTGGTGGAAGAAAAAGTGGGCTGTGCCGAGGAAGCATTGCTGAGGTTAGCTGCCGGCAACCACTGATACTGCAACCCGGGTATGGCGGGTGTGCCCAGTTGAACAGAGCCACCGCTGCACACGGTAACATCGGGACCTGCATCGGCTGTGGGGATCGGGCTGATAGTGATGGACTGTGTAACCTGGGGAGAGATGCACCCGGCATCGTTTACATCTAAAGTAATGTTTACCGGACCGGAGGTGCTGTATTGCAATGTGTAGGGACCCTGTCCGTTTCCGCTGATAACCGTGCCACCGGCAAAGTTCCAGTTGTAAGTTGCCGTAGCAGGCGAAGGGCAGGTGTAGGTTACCTGCACATTTTCGCCCACGCAGGCGGTAGTGGGATTTACGGTAAAGGATTGGTTGTTGCCTCCTGCCACATTTACAACTACCGTGTCAAAAGCACGGCAGCCGTAGCGGTCTTGTGACTGCACCTGGTAAGAAGTGGTGGCGGTTGGAGATACACTCAAGGGTGTGCCTGAGCCGGCGTTTGCACCTGAGTTGATGTTTGTCCAGGTATAGGTGTAAGGGGGCGAGCCAAACTGCGTAGTGGCGGTGAGTTGTGACGAAACCCCCGCGCATACGGTTGTGGGGTTTGCATTGGCATTTACTACGGGGCATAAGTTTACCTCTACAATTGACCGGTACTGCGCAGGGCTGATGAAGGGGAAGCCGGGATTGATATATACGTCATTCCATGCTCCGTTGCTGAGTTGCATGATAGCTGCGTCTTCACCACTCGGGGAGCAGATATCTGTGGTGTTGTTTGGCTCACCGGGGTTCCAGTTGGTATAGCCAGGGGGTGTACCGTCCTGCCACACCCAGTTGCCCTCTTGCGCTGCATCGGTGTAACCAATCCACACTCCCCCCGTGTAGCCCGCTGCCTGAGCAGCCGCTAACACGGCGGCGTTTTCGGCAGCATTGTTAATCGTAAACAACACCGCACCCACAGCGGCGGCCTGATTGCTGGCAGTGTTCCAGTTAGAAGTTGCATTGGGGTTAATGTAATATCGGCTGCACGGTTGGTTTTGGACGTTGAGAAACACGAAACCCGCAGCAGACATGGCGGCATCAATGGCGGGAATATCGCAGGTAGAAACGACCGTGCATGTTTGTGTGTTGACGACTACGGTATCGTAGGCGAGGCAACCATACCTATCGGTGCTCTGCACCTGATACGAGGTGGTAGCGGCGGGTGTTACATTGACAGTAGCCGTATTGCCAACGGGGGAGTTGTTACTGAGATTTGTCCATTGGTAATTGTAGTTGGGTGAGCCAAGCGTAGTAGTAGCGGTGAGTTGAGCCGGTTGATTTTCGCAAATAGCAACGGCGGGTCCGGAGGCATTGACCACAGGGCAAAGGTCAATTTCAATTACCGAGCGGAATTGCGCAGCGCCGGGGCAGCCGTTGTTCAACGCCAAATCATTCCATAGACCGTTGGAGAGTTGCAGAATGGCTCCGTCTTCATCGTTATATCAAGGGAAACCGCCGGCATTGTTTGGCTCACCGGGCGCCCAGTTGGTATAGGTGTTAGAGGAGCCGTTGCTCCACACCCAGTTGCCCTCGCTGGCAGCATCGGTAAAACCTATCCAGATACCGCCGGTGAAACCCTGTGCCTGCGCTGCGGCAAGAAGGGCGGCGTTTTCGGCAGCGCTATTGATGCTTACAAGATTACCGCCTACGGCTGCCGCCTGTGCCTGGGCGGTGTTCCAGTTTGGTGTGGGTGTGTTGTTGTAGTAATACCGGCTGCACGGCTGGTTTTGAACGTTCATAAAAACGTAACCCCCGGCAGCCATGGCAGCATCAATGGCGGCAATATTACAGCCGGGAGGAGTGAAACAGTTTTGTACCTGTATGAGCACATGAGCTGTATCGGTGCAACCGTACCGGTCCTGCACGGCTGCTACATATACGGTGGGCGTTGAAAGGGTAACCGTCAAACTGCTGTCGTTATCAACGGGAGTGATGTTAGGTGGAAGAAACCACGCATAGTTATATGGCCGTGAACCAAAAAGTGCGGAAGCGTTTGCGGTAGTGGGCTGATTGATACATCCTACCGGGGCATTGGCGCTAACCTGGGGGCACAAATTCACTTTGAATATGGAACGGCCGGTGGGAGCCGGAAACAGCCCGACGTTTTCGGTCATTCGGTCGTTCCACCTGCCGTTGCTGAGTTGTAACTGTCCACCATTTTCTCCAACTCCCGGAAAGCCCGAAGAGTTGTTTGGCTCACCGGGGTTCCAGTTGGTGTAGGTTACGGGCGAACCGTCCACCCACACCCAGTTGCCCTCGCTGGCAGCATCGGTAAAACCTATCCATACTACCGTGTTGGAATTCACCCCTGCAGCAAGCAACCCTGCTACTATAGAGTCGTTTTCTGCCTGGCTGGTAATGGTGGCTAAGTTGCCGCCCAACGCCTGTGCGGCATTTTGCGCGGCCTGCCAGGTGGTGAGGTTATTGTTGAAAAAATACAGGTTACAGGGTTGGCCGCCCACATGAAACTGCGTGTACCCCGCATTGGTAAACGCCTGAATGATAGCGGGGATGTCACAAGTGGGAGATTGAGCGCGTGTAAAGAGGATGCTAAATGTAATCGTGCAAAGCAATCCGCTACGTAAAGTAATTGATGTGTGCATGGGTCAAAAAAAGCGGTATAAAATAGCGCAAATCTATATATGGCATAATCAATATCTCAAAGAAGCTGATTTGTTTTATCAAAAGAACTGACAGATAACCTGATTACAGGTTGAATAAATGTTTTGCCCCGGCAACTACAACATGTCCAAGATCAATACTCCATGGGCAGCGAGTCATTAACACCCGCTAATACATTTCCTTAATTGTAGTAAAACACCAAACCGAATTCTACCTTGCGTACAAGCGCAGCTTCCCGATCAATAATCATTTTATGATTCTTCACCTGTTCCAGTAGTTTGCGATTGTCGTATATGTAAAATATCAACTTAGAAGTGTCTTCAGAAACAGCTTATTGATGATATTCGTAATCTTCTAATAAGAGTTCATTTTCATTAAACTGTATTCTCACAGGTGGTATTGTGGTATCAGACAAAAAATACAAAAGAGAACATGCCGTATTCTTTAACTCTACGGCAAAACGCCCGCATCGACTGGGCAATAGGTTTTTGTAAAACATTGGTAGTTGCGCATTGGCTGTAAATACTGCTGAGGTCATCAATAATAGGGTAATCCATCCAATTTTTACTATGAGATGTGAGGGTTTGTATGTACTATTCATATAACGGTATGTATTGTTATTTTGATTGTAACGGGCTCTTTGAGTTTACACGGGGCGATAAGCTCGACACGAAAATTTTAAAATCTGGTATAGCAAGAGTTAAAAAGAAACTTTGTTTTTCAAGGAGAATAACGTAAATTTGGTAAAACTTATTTCATTATGAAAAAGCTTACTACTTTATTTGCATTAAATATAATTGCCATACATGGTTTGTTTGCTCAACCATCAAACTTTTTTCCAAAACATTTCCGGGAACGCCAACCGCATCATTTTGAACCTGCGCCTCGATTGAGCACTCCTGCCGTCAGTCACAAAACCGATGCCATAAATTCAAGAATAATTGCTTTCAGCGTTGAAGATTGGACAGGCGGCCAATGGATTAAAAGTGACTCTCATTTTTTAACATATAGTGGTAATCGCGGTGGGGATTACAACTCAGAATCAATTTCACCCAAATTTGATTCCAGATCATATTACGAATGGAACTCATCATCCTGGACAATCGTAGGTAAAGATGTAAATACATTTGACAATAACAACAACATTACTGAAACCATTTATATGGTTTGGTCTGGCGGAGCGTGGGAAAATAGTACCAGAACCGTATCTACCTTTGATGCCAACAACAACCTGGTGGAGGAACTATATCAGTATTGGGTAGCTGGTTTGTGGGAAACGCAAAATAAATATACTTACACATATAGTGCAAACAATAAAATTACTCAACTTATTGAGTACAGTTTATCCGGCGGAGTCCTTACCGAAGATAATAAAACTGAATACCAGTACAACTCATCCGGACACCTCATAAATATTACCTCATATTACTGGTCAGGCGGCTTTTGGGAACCCGTCAGCAAGAGAGAATTCATATACAATAACAACAACAATTTAATTCTGGAAATATTTTTTAACTACAACTTTGGTCTTTGGGACAGTACTTACAAGAGAGTATTAAATTACAATTCACAAAATAAAGTTGATACAGAAAACGTTTATGTGTATAACTCAGGCACATGGAAAGATAACTCTCGTTACACTTACACTTATGACGCTAATGGCAACATAACAACCCTTACACTTGAATTATATGTTTCCGGCTCATTTAAATTCTACTACAGGTACGCATATCAATATGATACCTATAACCGTTTGATACAATATAATTATTACGAATGGGTCGGCTCTTCCTGGCAAAATGTTACTCGTTATTCCTATACCTACAATAATTATAACCAATTTCTAACTACTTTAACGCAGTCATGGGTATCAGGTAGCTGGCAAAATAATTACCGTCAGTTTTACTACTACGAATTATATGAAGATGGTACCGCTTTACACGATCCCGTAATCACATCAGGCGCTGTATATCCCAATCCTTTCCGTCAAAACACGGTGATTGACTTTACGTTAAAGACATCTGATAATATTACCTTTACCGTTTCTGATATACAAGGCAAAACGATATTTACGCAAACCGGCTACTACCCCGCAGGGCAGCACAGTTTGCTATGGGAAGCTAACGACCTCCCGCCGGGGGTTTACGTTTATCAACTTGCAGGCCGCCACGGCATTACTACGGGTAAACTGCTGAAGGAGTAACGTGCTAAATCCTTAATCAACCGGATTTATACGTTTCACACTCATGATTTTCCACAGCAAGTAACAAAACAATAACAACCCGAAGTACATAGCCGCTAACAAGCGGTTGTAGTTCACCATTGCAAGGAGCGCAACAGATGCAATCAGCAAAGCTGCCATGGGAAATACCGGATACATAGGAACCTTAAACGGTCGCTCCATATCGGGAGCAATCTTGCGCAAACGAAACAGCGACAAGCAGGAAAAAATGTAAAGCGACAATGCTCCGAACACGGCAATAGTGATGATCTGGTCGCTCTTGCCGGTGAGCAGAGCGGCTATGCCGGCTATCATATTAAAAACCAATGCCCAATGCGGAGTATGAAAGCGGTGATGCACTGCTCCCAGAATGCGGGGAAAGTGTCCGGTACGCCCAAACTCATACGTAGCCCTGCCGGCTGCCAGTAACAGACCGTTGAACGATGCAATAAAACCAAACAGCCCCACCGTAACCAGCAGGTGATACATGGCTCCGCTTCTGCCATACACCTTCGCAAGGGCAGCGGGCAAAGGTGAATCTCCTACGTTTTTAAACGACACCGCTTCCCAACCGGCAACTCCTACAGCTGCACAAAACGTCATCACAGCCAACATACCCAGCGTGGCCATACTGTAGGTAAAGCCCTTCGTAATATTTTTTTGCGGATGGATGGTTTCTTCAGCCACGTTGGCAATGCCCTCCATGCCCAGAAAAAACCAAATCGCAAACGGAATGGCAGCAAAACACCCCTCCGCCCCGAAAGGCAACGCATTGGAGGTAAGATTTTCGAAACGAAACGATGGCAACGTGAGTGCGGCAAACAGCCCCAGTTCCGCCACAGCCACCAGCGTGATAATTAACTCAAATGTAGCGGAAACCTTTACGCCCAAAATATTTATGCCGGTGAAAAGGATATAAGCAGCTATTGCAAAAACAAGTGCATCAACTTTCGGGAACAGCAAGTGAAAATACGATCCTATGCCCCATGCAATAGCCGGGGGAGCCAACACAAACTCTATCCACTGTGCCATGCCGGCTATGAAGCCCACATCCGGACCAAAAGCCCTGGACGCATAGTCGTACACCCCGCCCGCGCGGGGTATGGCGCAAGCCAGCTCAGCGTAGCTGAACGAAAAAGTAACATACAACAACATGATAAAAAACGTAGCCACCCCCAGGCCGAGTGTACCACCTTTATCTAAGCCGATATTCCAGCCGAAATACATGCCGGATATCACATATCCTACTCCCAAACCCCACAACATGAGCGGAGTGAGGGTTCGTTGTAAACTGCTTTCGTGCTGACTCATGGGCGAAAAGTAAAAAAGGTTGGCGAAGTTGTGAGTGGTAACAATTAACCGGTTCGGGTGAATGAGTCATGGCTGTGCATCACAATAATTTATATAAATGTTTTATATGTTATTTTAATAATATTATATCGCTGCATTATCGCGGCGTAGTGAAATGCCTTCACCCTAATTGCATTATCAGCAATGTGGCGCTTTTGACCCTCGCCATACAAGGGGCTGTTGTGAGATGTGAAAACGGGAACAGCGTATTATCTGATGAAACCCGATGTGGTTTGCAATAGAAAGGAATGAATTAATACTTGAGTTAAGTTATGCTGCACGAGCAGTAAAATCCCATTTACCATTTTCTAACCTGCATGAAAGATACAACTTACATGCTTCACAGGAACTTGAGATTGCGCGAAACTAAGTTTTCTGTTTCTTTTTGCGCGCAGCCGGGAAAAGCACATTGTTGAGGATAAGCCGATAACCCGGTGAATTGGGGTGCAGGTCCAGGTTGGTGGGTGGGTCGCCTACGAGGTGCTGGTAATCTTCGGGGTCGTGGCCGCCGTACCAGGTCCACATGCCTTTGCCGTACTCACCGTGAATGTAGCGGGCTTCGTTGGCGCTTTTGTTTTGCCCCATGATGAGCGTGCTGCTTTTGAGATAATTTTTGTTGAAGGCAGTGGTTTGCCCCATAAACCCCTTGATGGTTTTGGTGTGGTTTTGGCAGAGCATGGTAGGCACGGGATCCCACTTAGCCGAGAAATCGAACAGCGTGAAATAATCTAATTCGCGCTGCACCGTGCGGTAAGTGCTCACATCAATGTCGCTGTATTCGTATTCATAGGGATTTGTACGCAGATGCCAGTTTTCAAATGCAAGACACTTTTGGTAATCTAATTTGGATTGTGCCTGCGGATCCTGCGGGTCACCATCATACATTACATCGCAGATGTCAACTCCCTCGGCTGCGAGTGCAATATCGTAAGAGTCGGTAGCGCTGCACATGGCAAACATGAAACCGCCTCCCAGCATAAAATCTTTGATATTTTTTACCACTGCAAGTTTCATCTGGCTCACTTTGCTGAAACCCCTGCGACGGGCGCGGGCTTCCTGGTCGGCCTGCTCGTTGCGATACCACTCCGTATTTCCGTGGCTTGCGTAAAACTTTCCATACTGACCGGTAAAATCTTCATGATGCAGGTGCAGCCAGTCGTATTTAACCAACATACCATCCAGCACTTCATCATCATACACCACTTCATACGGGATTTCTGCGTATGTGAGCACAAGGGTTACGGCATCGTCCCAGGGACGCTTGGTTTTGGGAGAATACACCGCTATGCGAGGCGCTTTCTCCAGCTTCATCACGTCCATGTTTTTCTCCGGGTTTACTATGTCGCTGAGGATAGCATTATACTGCCCATCGCTGATAACTTCAAAACTCACTCCACGCACTTTACATTCTTTTTCAATCTGCGGGGCGTATGGCATGGCAAAACTTCCACCGCGATAGTTCAGGAGCCAATCTACCACTACCGTTTGCTGTAAAACCCAATACGCAATGCCGTAAGCTTTCAGGTGATTGCTCTGGCTCTCATCCATGGGAATGAGTATCTGGGCTGCCCGTACAGGGTGTATTGCCAAAAACAACCACAAGATAAAGACGAAAGTACGCATGAATGCTCTGCATTTATATCTCAAATTTACGCATATTTTTTAAAAAGCCATCTGTTGTCTGCCACAGATTATGATTTTTTAGCGCACAGAATATACCGTAAAACCAATACCTTTATGCAACACTACCCATACCTTAAACTGCATAAATTTCTCTATACAGAACTGTAACGAACCCTGTAGCGGCTGGCGGTTCATTTTTTGCAACTGATAATTCAGGTGCTCCGGCTACCGGCACGTAGTGTAATACTTGTAAAAATCTGTTTGTTACACCCCCTTTATCATCAAAATAAAATTTACCCGATAACAAGTAACGAAAAAGATACAGCATCCGTGATTTTCACTCTATATATCTTTGCTCTGCGATTTTACGGTCCAGAGTATCAGAGTCACTGCCGGCATCCTTGGCTTTTTTCCAGTAATTGAGCGCTTCATTTTTCTCGCCCAGCATAAAGAGGATGTCACCGTAATGCTCCAGCAATGTGGCGCTGTTTTCCTTGTCGGCTTTCAGCGCCTTCTCCTGCCACTCGCGGGCGCCCTTGTAATCTTTCATTTGAAAAAGTATCCAGGCGTAGGTATCTAAAAACGAACTGTTGTTGGGTTCTAACTGATTGCTGTAGGCGCTCATCTGCTTGGCGCGCTCCAGATTGTGTTTGCGTAAACTAAGATAATAGCTGTAATTATTGAGCACATACGGATTATCGCCATCCAACTTAAGTGATTTTTCATACGCGCTGTCGCTCTCGGCATGTCGGTTCAGGTTGTGGTAAACATCTCCGAGATTTGACAGAAATTGTGCACGCAGCTTTGTATTGTCATTGCTCATCTTTTCCCCTTTTAAAAAACTCTTCAGCGCTTTTTCGTATTGTTTCAGTTGAAATTCTGCACCTCCTTTAAAGAGGTACAGGATGGCGTGGTTGGGAAATAACTCAATCGCCTCAGTCGCCATTTGAAGCGATTTGTTCCAATCGCGCTTGCTGTTGTATATCAGAATTACGTTTTGCCACACCTGCACCACGTCTTTGTTTAATTCCAACGCGCGCAGGTATGCAGCCAGCGCTTTGTCGTCCTGTTCGTTCATGTAGTACAAGTCGCCTTTCATGGCATGGGCTTTCGCATCATCGGGGTGTACCCGCGTGAGTATTTCGCCCAGCTCCAGCGCTTCGCGTATGCGGGCAGAGTCGCGCCGGCTATTCTGCACATACGAAAGCATCAGGATGCTGATCTTGGTATCAATCCCCACCTTATCATTTTCAAAAATCTGGCGGACATTTTCGTAGTTCTGTTCTTTGCCCGCATCTGTCATCTGCAGGGCGGTAAGACCGAGCTGCGCCTGCGGGTTATCCGGCTCATATTGTAAAATCTTTTTATATACTTCTATGGCTTTTTCACGCATTTTGTTGGCGCGGTATAGCTCGGCCTCCTGCAGCAAGTACTCGGTTTCACCGGGAAACGCCTCCTGCAGTTTTTTTACTTCGTTTACGGCATCCTGGAAACGGTTCAGGCGCAGATACAGATTTTTCTTTTCCTCAATCACCTGTTCATCTAAACCAAAGTTCTTTTCAAAAAGGTCA
>JANWXI010000096.1 GCA_025057415.1 Chitinophagales bacterium | reverse complement strand
GGGCTTTCCGCTTGCATCCCTCACCCGGTTATTCACACACGCAATCGCTTTTTTTGGCAATGTAATGGTTTTAGGTGTGGTGATGTTTTGAAAATAATACATTAAAAATAATAAATATATTTACCCAATGTGTGCATCGCAAAAGTTAGCAGCAGTATGCCCAGTACATCGAGCAGAGCGCCTGCCCGCATCATGGCCGATACTTTAATGTAGCCGCTGCCATACACTATGGTATTTGCAGCGGTAGCCACCGGCAACATATACCCCAGCGAGGCAGCAAATGTGGCGGTGAGCATCAGGGGTAGGGGAGTTATACCGAGCGATGCAGATAACGGGATAATAACCGGTAACACCAGTTGCACTGTAGCAGTGTTAGAGGCAAACTCGCTCATCAGGGTCACGGTAGCAGCTATGCCAAGCAGTATGAAAAATGTATCTGCGCCTTTCAGTGCAGTCAGCTTTTGTGCCAGTAATGCGCTTACACCCGTACGTTCCATGCCGGCTGCTAACGCAAAGCCCGCACCAAATAACAAAATGATACCTAAGGGCAGTTCTTTAGTATCGCTCCATTCGAGCAGGCGCCCGGGGCGATTTTTTGCCGGGAGCATGAAAAGCAACAGCGCAGAGCCAATGGCAACCGTGCTGTCTTTGATTTGCGCTCCGTAATGGCCGAACAGCGAAGTCCAGCCCGGGATGCTCAGCTTACCTATCTGAAAGGTATCGCGAAATACCCACAGGGCAGCCGTCATCAGAAAGATAATCGCCACGGCTTTCTCTTCGTAACGCATGGGCGAACGGACGCTCAGTTGCTCGTCTAACATGCGTAAATCAAACGGCTTGTCAACGCGTTGAGGAATGAACATGCCGCGCAAAATACCGTAACACAAAACCAGCATCGCCAGCGAAAAAGGCACACCCAACTTCATCCATTGCAAAAAATCTACTGGACGGGCATCCGGAAACTGGCGCGCATAAAACCCGGCAAAAATCATATTGGGCGGAGTGCCGACGGGGGTTGCCATTCCCCCTATGGTAGCGCTAAACGACAACCCTATGAGCATAGCCGAGGCAATCTGGCGGTGCGAACGGGCTTCGTACAATGCCTCTTGTTTTACTACGGCAAGCACCGCTGCCAAAAGCATCATCACTGTGGCGGTGTTACTCACCCACATTGATAGCACGTATGCCGATAACATCACACCCAGCAAAACGCGCGAGGGGCGGTTTCCCGCTTTGCGTATCAGAAAGTGCGCCATGCGCTGGTGCAGCCCCCACTTTTCTAATGCGTATGCGATAAAAAAACCACCCATAAACAAAAATATAATGGGGTCCATGTACTGCATCGCCACTTCCTCTGTTTTCATAGCACCCGTAAAAGGGATGACAACAAACGGCAGCAACGAAGTAACAGCAAGGTGTACCGGCTCGCTCATCCACCACCACCCCATCCATATCAGCAGGCACGCCATCAGGCATGCCCCATGCGGCAGCCCATAATGCCACAGCGCTGCATAAACAATACCCGCAAACACAGGTCCGGCTACTAACCTAATCCACCACAGCATGATGGCATAATTGTTTTTATTGCTTGATAATATTGAATTGGGCACATAAATACACCGCATAAACGTAAAAATATCAACTGCGCATATATATTTCTTTGAAGCTGTACAATTTGACAGTTAGAATCTTTAACATGCGTTCGTGCAATAATACATCATTACTTATCAGCAATGTTTTCTGAATAAAGATGCATGCCATTGGTACTTTATCATTTACATAGTAAAAAAGATTTCCATTGCCCTTGTTGCAAACACGCTTAAGTAGCAAAGCGTCCTCTCCTTATACTCTGAAAAGCAACCGCACTTATTTTGTATCAAAAAATAAAATATGTACAATAGTAAGTAAACGCCAACTTAAATTACGTAATTTTATTATGTGTTATGATGATAGATTTTTTGTTATCGCTGATAACCGTACGTATTCAGAGTACTGGTTTTCGTAAAAATGTACGCTTACCAGACAGATAAAATTTCTCAACTATTTCCGGAGATACTCTCTTAAGTGTATAAAAAACTAAAATAAGTACATCGTTTAAAAATACAACGGTTTTAAAATACAATATTTATTCACACCCATATTGGTAAATAAGTTCATAACGGGTTACACGAGTGGTAATGGTATCCACCGGCATTACAAGCCAAATTTACATCATTAAATAACCTAAAACTTAATAATTATGGAAACTGTTATCGCACTAGTGGCCTTTGTAGGCCTGAGAGGAGTGGTAGAGTCGCCAAACGTCTACCGAATTGAAGTCCGTGATGCCCGCGAGGAGCAGTTGGCTGTGGAAGTAAAAAGAGTGGTGGATGACGGTGTTTTACGAGGCGAAATCCCCGCTGTTAGTATTATTGTTTATGACACCGATCTACCACCCAAAGCTAATAACTGACAAATGAAACATCATTAACCCCTAAAAACTATATTCTATGCCAGCTGTTATCATAAAATCCACGCCAAATGAGCCGGAAGATACCGGCTCAAAAAAATAATTACACTCCTGCATATTCAAGTTTACGAACTTCTGTAAGCGGTCAGCCGGTAGTATGTGCCGGCAGCCGCTTTTTCTTTAAGCTACCATAGGTTCCATTTTGTCGTAATGCTCTGCTACTCATATTGTGTTATATTGTTATATTTAATATTAGAGGGTGCCTCGCTACTGCGCTCCGCAGGGCTACGCGCAGCAGCGGGGTCGGGTTGGCTACGGAGTACGCTGTCGCTCCCGCCGCGCCCGTGAGTTTTTTTGATTTTTCAACGGTACGGGCGCGGCCGCTTCGCTTCGCTCGCGCCCTTCGCATCCCTCACCTAACCGGGCGCTCCGTAAGCCCTTGTTTTATGCGTAGCGGTATGTTGAGTAGGTTTGGCAGTGGTTAATATATAAAGAATAAATTTAATATTCTAAATTAATATTTCGGGGCGTGCGCCAAAGGCGCGCGCCCCGAAAAGCCATAATCCAATAAGTCCATTACCGCAAATTTTTTTCAAACACCCCGATATTTTCTTATCACATAAACTCTTTACAAATAATTCGGATATGTCGGGCATGTAAATTTCACCGGGGCAACTAAACGCCCATTGCAATCATATTTCTTAACAGGAACCTTTAAAGTGAGATAAAATTCAACGGTTATATGTAACAATAAAGGTAGCAAACACGTAAATAACCGTATCAAAAGTGGATTTATGAAAGTTAATTACCATTTGTTTGCAGTAACTTTTTTGCTATGGATGGCATCATGCACTAAAGAGAAACCCATCCAGCCGGTTGTCAATAACAAAAGCGTAGCGCCCGCCCAAATGAACGCTACCATGCATTATTCTGTAAAAACCATTCAGTTACTCTTTTATATGATGAACAGCGCCAACTCAAAGAAAAACCATGACGAGGGCGCACCGTTGTTTGATAATTCCTGCGCACAGGTAAGCTTTACTAACTTGCCCGATGGCAACCGTATGGCAACCATTAACTTTGGTTCAGGTTGTTATGATGCCAAAGGTGTTTATTACAGCGGGCAGGTTTCAGTTACTTTCAATAACCCCGATCTGGGTACTCCAAACACCGAGTTTAAAATTCAATTTAATGACTTTGTGATGGGCGATGTGAAACAAAACGGTAAAGCAACATGGAAAAACCTCGGCAAAGACGATGAAGGAATACCTACCGGCACCATACGTTCTCAGGTGTATGTAAACCTGTTAAGCACCGGCTATTACAAATACCACATTACCGATTTTACTATCAGAAACCACGGCTTTGAAGACCGCGTAAACGGAAGCTTAGAAATTAAACCTACCGCTCACGACAATCCGGAATGCAGCATGAACATTACCGAAGAGTTAATCAAACCTTACCTGGACTGCGAATTTACCGTTAGCGGCAAAGTGCACATACAATATCAGAACGCCCCAGATGAGTATTTAGACCTCGGGAACGGCACCTGCGATAACCTCGCTACGCTTACCTCTAACGGAGTTTCGCAAACAGTAACCATCGACTTTTAAATTGTACAGTAAATAATTAAAAACCCGGTACACCATCCGGGTTTTTTTATTTTTGGCGGGTGAATATCGCTGCCTACATTGAACAACTTACGGCTCATGCCAACCGCCTCGTAGCGGCACTCGATAAGTTACAATCCGAGAAGCAACTGCTCGAAATGCAGGTTCAAACCTTGCGGGAGCGCCTGGCAGAGTCATACAAAAAAAACGCGGAGTTAACAGAATCATTAAAAATTATTAAGTTAGCGCGAAATATTCAGCATACCGAAGGCAGTACTTCTAATGCTGAATGGCAGAAACTCTTAAATGAATACATACGGGAAATAGATAATTGTATAGCCAACCTGAATGATTAACGCACCATGGCAAACGCACCCGATACCATAAACATGCAGATAACCATAGCCGACAGGGCTTACCCCCTGCTGGTATCCCGGTGCGATGAGCAGAAAATCAAACACGCAGTGCAACTGGTAAACGATACCATCGACCAGTATCGGTTACAATACAACGGCTTAGACAGGCAGGACTACCTCGCCATGTGCCTGTTGAAATTAGCCGTCAAAACTATTGAAGTAGAGCAGGAGCATGCCAAATCCACTCAGCAAATTTCCGATAAACTCACTGCGTTGGGTCAGGTACTCCAATCTGCCTCCATCGGTTAAATCATCCGGCTCCGGCTGCAATTATCTTTTTACCGCTTGTATTCATCAGATTAATGGTTAAAACCCAAATAACTACTTTATTCTATGGACAATACTTTATGGATAGCGGTGGCGGCAATCGTGGCAGTAGTGGCGGCTGTGGTAGGTTTGCTCATCGGGCGCGCCTTAGCGCTCAGGAATAACCGCGAGGCCGAACAAAAGCTCCGCGAAGAAGCCGAAAAACAACTAACTGAAGCCAAAGCCGCAGCTGAAAAAATTATTGCCGATGCGCAGCGTACGGCAGAACAAACTAAAAAGGACAAAATGCTCGAAGCTAAGGAGCATTTCCTGCAACTCAAGTCAAAGCACGAAGCCGAAGTGGCAGAGCGCATCAAAAAGGCGCAGGAACGCGAAGCGGGGCTCAAACAACAACAAGCCGAAATTTCACAACGCTCAGCCGAACTCTCCAAAAAAGAAAAAGAGATAGAAGCCCTTCGCGAAAACCTCAACCGTCAACTTGAGCAGGTGAATGTCAAAAGCCAGCAACTGCAAAAAAGCCACGAAATATTCGTGAGCAAACTGGAGCAGATAAGCGGCTTGAGTAAAGAGGACGCCAAAAAAGAATTGATGGAAAGCATGACCAAAGCGGCAGAGGCCGAAGCGCTCTCACTTACCAAGGCGATTATTGACGAGGCAAAAACCAAAGCCAACAAAGAAGCCAAGAAAATCATCATACAAACCATCCAGCGCACGGCTGCCGAAAACGCCATAGAGAATACCGTTTCGGTTTTCAATCTGGATAGCGATGAGCAAAAGGGGCAGATAATCGGCAGGGAGGGGCGAAATATACGAGCGCTGGAGGCAGCTACCGGCTGCGAATTTGTGGTGGACGATACACCGGAGGCCATCATTATCTCCGGTTACGACCCCATACGCAGAGAAATTGCGCGCCTGTCGCTACAACGGCTCGTGGCAGATGGGCGCATCCACCCGGCGCGTATCGAAGAAGTGGTTGCTAAAACCAAGCGTCAATTGGAAGAACATATCCTTGAGATTGGCGAGCGCACGGTGATAGACCTCGGCATACAAGGCATGCACCAGGAATTAGTGCGATACGTAGGGCGAATGCGTTTCCGTTCTTCCTACGGACAAAACTTACTTCAACACAGCCGCGAAGTAGCCAACCTATGTGCCACCATGGCTGCAGAACTTGGCCTTAATCCCAAACTCGCCAAACGCGCCGGATTATTGCACGACATAGGCAAAGTACCCGATGAAGAAAGCGAATTATCGCACGCCCTGCTCGGTGCCAAACTCTGCGAAAAGTACGGAGAGCACCCCGCGGTGGTCAATGCCGTAGGCGCCCACCACGATGAGATAGAGATGAAGTACGTTATCTCGCCCATTGTGCAGGCATGTGATGCAATTTCGGGTGCGCGCCCGGGCGCCCGCCGCGAAATGATGGAGGGCTACCTGCAGCGCATCAAAGATTTGGAAAACCTCGCACAATCGTTTGAGGGTGTAGAAAAAGCATACGCCATACAGGCAGGGCGCGAGTTACGCGTTATTGTGGAAGCCGATAAAGTGGATGATAAGCGCAGCGAAGAACTTTCCTTCGCCATTTCGCAAAAAATCGAAAAAGAAATGACCTATCCGGGTCAGGTTAAAGTTACGGTAATTCGCGAAAAGCGCAGCGTAAGCATTGCGCGGTAATGCGTTTTACTTGTAGTTTTTGATTTTACGCCCCGGTTTCCGGCGCGCCCGCTCGCAGTTTTGTTACTTGCCACAGGGTATTATGCTAATGCCCCCATTGCCCTGATTTGGTGCGCTGCAACTCTGCATTGCTCCGGTCGGTTTTAATGGTATTTGCGCGTTATTGACTGAGCCGTTCATTGAGGGCTTCGCAGCTGGTGAAAACCTAGGTAATAAAACAGGCGCATAAACACCTTTTAAAAATACTAACTACGCAAATAATCGGATTACATCTTTACTCAGATAACAAAACTGTTACTTCAATCATTTTTTTTATTAGGGGGTGCCCCCGCTGCCTAGCGCTGCAAGTCAGCGGGGTCGGGCTTGCTACGGGGTACGCTACCGCTCCCGCCGCGCCCGCGCGTTGTTTGTTTTTAAACGGTGCGGGCGCGGCCGCTTCGCTTCGCTCGCGCCCTCCGCATCCCTCACCCGATTGTAGAAGTGTTGTATGTCAAAAAGTTACCTGAACACTTTCATTTCTGGTCACAATTGTTCTCTGCGCGCCCGCGCAACAGGCGCAGGCATGCAGGTATGGCACATCGCATGTATTCAACACTCAACCCGCTAACAACCACTTTCCATTATGCTCTTAACTGCAAAATATTGCCTTGACAATTCGATACACTTTATCACATAAACTCTATCCAGACAATCAGAATATACCACGAATGCAAATTCCACTAAGGTTATTAAGCGACTACTTCAAAAAAAATAACCTGATGTGGCGAGGTGATTAGCTTTGTAAATCCTGTATTTTGTAAATAAAACGGGTGCAAAGCACCGATGAACTATTTCCGGTTTAGTGAGTATATAGGTTGTGTTTGCTGCAACTTTGCAGAGGGGAAGGGATTCGAACCCTCGATACCGTTTTGGCGGTATACACACTTTCCAGGCGTGCCTCTTCAACCACTCGAGCACCCCTCTTTGTTTACGGCAAATATAAAAACTAATCGGTATTACCGCGAAGATGCACGGGCACTATCTGATGTGGATGATTTGAATGTTGCTACAATTTCCTCGGGGCTTTTGCCGAGCCACCGGAGCGAGAGATGTACGTCTTTTGCAAGCGGATGGTCGGGAAATTCCTTCAAAAACACTTCGTATTTGATGCGCGCTGCGTGCAGGTTTTTTATCTCACTCTCATAGATGAAACCCTGTAAGAATAACCATTTGGGTCGGTCGGGATGTTGGGGAAATCGCCCGCATAAATCTTCGTATATGGCAACACTGCGCAATGGCATGTTTAGCGCCCGGTAAAAATCTGCCGCTTTATACAACATATTAATGGTACCGGGGTCGTGTGGGTATTGGTTGGCATACAACTCGTACCGGCTGAGCAACTGATAAACGGAAGTGCTGTCTAACTTGCCACTTCGGGCAGCAGCCAATAACTCATTTTCCTGATGGCTTATTTGCCGGCGGTACCATGTTTTATCGGGATAGCAAGACCCGAGAGCAAACATCGCCAAGAAGCCCGTAATATATAACGTATTTTTCATATATATGATACATTCATTCACGCAGTAAAACCTGTATAGTTTGTCGCGAAATCTGTCGCAGCAGGATGTCTTTTCCGGATGTGAGTTTATCAATAATTCCCTGGTGATAATGGCGAATGGTGAGCAGCGAAAGCCCGTCGTGTTGCGAAATCTGAAAGTCCTGCTGCAACAGGTCGGTTATCTGCTCTATCTTTTCTTTTTTGTAGTCAACGGCTACCGAAAAACTTATGGCTGCGTTTTGCATCAGGTTAATGCGCAAACGGCACTCCGCAAAAGTGCCAAACACTTTGCTGAGATGCTCTTCGGCAATAAATGAGAAGTCCTTAGCTGAAAAAGACAAAAGCGACTGGCCGCGTTTCCAAATAATAATGGGAGGTAAAAAACCGGTGTGAGCATTGGCGGTAATGAGGGTGCCGCGTTTTTGATGATTAACAAAGGAGCGCACCTCCAACGGTATGTTGCGGTTTTGTATCGGTTTAATCGTTTTGGGGTGAATGACACTGGCTCCGTAGTAGGTCATTTCAATGGCTTCGTGGTAGGATATTTCGTTGAGCAGTTGCGCATCAGGAAATTCCTTCGGGTCGGCATTCAGGATGCCGTCCACGTCTTTCCAAACGGTCATTCGCTCGGCATGCAGGGCGTATGCAAAGATAGATGCCGTGTAGTCAGACCCCTCCCGACCCAACGTAGTGGCAAAGCCCTCAGGCGTGCAACCCACAAATCCCTGTGTGATGATGATGCCTTTTGGCAGCAGCGTCTTTACTTTTTCTGTGATTGCCTTTTCGGTTTTTTTAAAATCAACTTTGCCTTCGGTGTAAGCATTGTCGGTATAGAGAACTTCTTTTACATCTAATAACGTGTTGCGCAGCCCCACGGCAGTGGCATAATCACTTACAATGGTGGTAGAGAGATACTCGCCCTGCGATACTACCTGGTCGTATATATAATTGTAATTGCGCGACTGGTTTTCGCGCAGAAACTTTGCTGCGTGGTCTGTAATTGTCCGCACATCGTGTAGCGCTTTGCTGCTATCGCGCTCCTCGTATAGCTCGCGGATAATGGCCGCGTGTTTCTCGAAAATGTGCTCCAGCGCCTCAGCCCAGCTTTTGTCCCCGGCGTAATAGCGGTTTACTACCCCTTCCAATTCGTTTGTGGTTTTCCCCATGGCAGAAATTACCACTACTTTGTCACCGGGGTGTTGCTGTAAAATAGCGATTACGTTGCGTACTGCCGGAGCATCTTTTACCGAGGCCCCCCCGAATTTAAATACCTGCATGCGTACTTATTGTGATGTATTTTTATGAAAGTATTTATTAATTTGTTCATCGCTCATTTTACAGGTAATCCACTCTTCGTCCAGAAATGCACCGAGGGTGCGGTAAAACCCGATAGCCGGCGTATTCCAGTTGAGCACCTGCCAGCGAACCTGCTTCACGCCCTCGCGCTGCGCTTCGCGCAAGAATTCATCCATCAGCCGTCTGCCAATTCCCAGCCCGCGGTATGACTGTGTTACAATCAAATCATCTAAAAACAACATACGACCTTTCCAGGTAGAGTATGCCGTGTAATATAAAGCCATGCCTATAATGCGATTTGTATCGGCTTCTTCTGCTACAAACGCCTTGTAGATGGCATTCGGCCCGAAGCCATCGCGCAATAGTGTTGCCTCGTTTGTTACTACCTCGCCGGGCGCCCGCTCAAACTCAGCCAATTCGCGTACCAGTTGCATCATGCCCGGCACATCGTGTTCAGTTGCCTTGCGTATCAGATAGCTCATAAAAAAGAGCTGCAAAAATATTCACCGACCTTACACGGGCAATAACCAATTTGTAATATTAGTTGAATTGAAATAGTGTTTGCTTATCTCTGTTTAAATTGCAAGCGTGTATAAAACAACTGCTGCTTACGGATTACAGCGCTTGAGAAGTTGTGATGAATTATATTGATGCGTTATGTCAATGCGCCCGCGCCGCAGGCGCGGGCGCATTGATAATAATAGCCGGACGCAACAGTAGTAGGTTGACTGAAAGTTGCCAGACCACTACTTTTTAAACGGGTGAGGGATGCGTAGGGCGCGAGCGCAGCGAAGCGGTGCGTAACGCAGTGGAGCACGGGAGCGAAGCGTACCCCGTAGCAAGCCCGACCCCGCTGCTGCGCGTAGCCCTGCGGAGCGCAACAGCGGGGGCACCCCCTGATAAAAATCAGGCAAATGAATTCTTCATCGTGTTTTATTGATAATGCCCAGGCGGGTGAAAGAACGAACTACCGGCAGTATTCGGTGTTTAAAAGTGACTACCTGTTTTTTGTAATAATAGCAAAGTAAACTTTCCAGCTAAGAACCGGCACTATACCAAGCGAACGCCTTGTTTCAATTTTTTGGTTATCGGGGTTATACACTACCCGCGCCGGATTTCTGCGATTGATTACGTTTTGTGCATCAAAGGAGAGGACCCAACTGTAATTCTTTTTGTTTCTGCGAAAGTTTATACCGAAATCTATGCGGAAATAATCTGGCAGTTTGTTTCTGAAAGCGGCATCGTTGTTTAATACGGTGTAACCGGCAGCGATGCTGGCAGGCAGGTCTATGGGGGTATAGCGCTGCCCGCCCCGCCAGATTATTCGGGTGTTTGTGCCGATGATGTTGTTTTTTCTGCTGCCTACCGTAAACTCTTTACCGCCCAGTATGTTCATCACATAGTTTACGTTATAAAGTGTATTCCTCCAGCGATTGTCGGTGGCGAGGTAGCGCGAATCAAACAGCGAAGCGGTGAAGGTGAAGTAGTACTGTTGCGAGAAAAACTTCTCGAGGGTTACCTCTAAACCATAGTTAGTGCCTTGCCCTGCGCTGCGCAACGGAAAGCTGATAAATCCGTCATCGTAATTCAAAATAGAGTAGGTAATGTAGGGCGTATCGGCACCTACCGGCACATGAAACAACCACTGGTAATACAGCTCTGCTTTGCAACGGAAATGTTTTAAAAAGTTATAGTTTACACCGATTACCGTGTGCCATGCCCTGGTAAAATCGAGCCGGCGGTTCGGGAAATCACCACTTTTACCCGGTGCATAGGAGATATATGTTGAAACGGCATCCATGCGGCTATGCAGGCCGGTGGCAGCGGTGAGGGTCAGTTGTTCATTTAGTATATGCTCCACACCCATGCGTGGCTCTGCGTAGAGTTTGTTGTTAATGTGTGAAAATGTGAAGTGTACGCCCGAGTTGAGCGTGGTACGGTCATTGAAACGGTGTTTCCACATAATATACGCCTGCACCAGATGAGTTAATCCGCGCTGATTAACGCGGACGAAACGCGCTTTGTCAGGAAAAGAATACTCGCGGCTGTAAAGGTGATAAAAGAGATGATGTGTCAATACTCCGCTACGGACAACATCGCGGTTGCTCAGTTTGGTGTTAAAGAACAAATGGCTTCTGAGTGTTTGGTATTCAAATTTGTTCATCTCAATGTTGTAAGGTATTAGATTAAAACTGAATGTATCTGCCGAGAAGATATTGCGGGTATTGCTGTAGCTCATGATAGCTTTAGCGTAGCTTTTACCATCGGGCAGCGGGCGCAGGTATGTTACTCCAACTACACCTGTTCTTTGGCGTTGCTCGTAGGAGAGTTTATCTTGAAACGTTTTCCATTGAGCTGTATCGTCTGTTGCGGTTTCGCCTAAGCTGCTGATGCCGCCCAGCCCGAATATACTAAAACTACCCGCCTGGCGGGTGGGGAAGTAGAAGTGAAAATTCAGGTCCTGGTATTTAGGAGTAATATCACCGCCTATTTTGAAACCGGTGAGCGCAAAAAGGTCGAGCGTGGAGTAGCGGTAGTTAATTAGATAAGAACCGCGGTATCGCTTGCTGAAGGGGCCCTCTGCGGCTGCTTCGGCTCCGAGTATCCCTGCCTGCAGGGTTATTTCGTGGCGTTCGTGGTTACCTTTGCGAAAGCGCAGGTCAAATACGCTGCTGAGCGCATTGCCGTACTCTGCAGGGAAAGCTCCGCTGTAGAAATCGGTGTTGGTGAGCATATTGGCGCTCAGCATGCTCACTCCGCCACCGGTAGCGCCCTCGCTGCCGGCAAAGTGGTTGGGGTTAGGTATCTCAATCCCCTCTAACCGCCACAGCAAACCGCGGGGAGAATTGCCCCGCACCACAATCTGGTTGTTTTCGTCATTGGATGTCATGACCCCGGCAAAACTTTGCGCCATGCGGGCTGGGTCGTTTAACGTGCCGGCGTAGCGGGTCATTTCTTCAGCGGAGAATGACCTTACACTCGTAGTGGCAAAATCATTGTGGGCTTTTGATTTATCGCGCCGCGCGGTTACTTCTACCTCGCTAAGTTGGTTGACTTTTTCCTGCATCTCAATCTGTAGCGTGAGTTGTTTGCCGGTAGTGATGAGGATATCGTTTAACTGAACAGGTTGATAGCCGGTGAGCGATAGACGAAGTGAAACCCTACCAACCGGTACGCTGTCAAATGTAAATTCACCTGTTTCATTGGTAGATGTACCCCGGATGATGTTGCCGCTCTGCAGTAGTACATTTACACCCCAAAGTGGCTGATTTGTTTCTTTGTCATATACTATACCGCTGAGGATGTTACTGAAATGTTGAGAAAAAAGTCCGCAACTAATTGATAGGAAAAGTATTAATACGAATACCCGCATACAATCAGAATGTTTAAGCATGTGCATTCAAGTAAAGTAAATTTTTGAGGTAGATTCACAACCCATTTGTTGCTGTAGTGCATCTCAA
>JANWXI010000095.1 GCA_025057415.1 Chitinophagales bacterium | reverse complement strand
GGGGCGTGTCTTCTTTGGGTTTTTTTTTTTTTTTTGTGGCCTCCTCTGGGGGCCCCCCCCCCCCCCCCCCCCCGCCCCGAAACATCTACCTATCACATTAAATTTATTCTTTATACGAAATTTATTCTTGATTTATCACTACAACGCCTGCTTACCTGTGCTGCTTTGCGCAGTACAAAAAATGCCGGAGCGCTTGAGCGGGTGAGGGATGCGGAGGGCGCGAGCGCAGCGAAGCGGCCGCGCCTGTACCTTTGAAAAATCAAAAAACTTACGGGCGCGGCGGGAGCGGCAGCGCACCCCGTAGCAAGCCCGACCCCGCAGCTGCGCGTAGCCCTGCGGAGCGCAGCAGCGGGGGCACCCCATAATATTGAAGTAAAACACAATTTAAAATCAACGCAAATGTTAAACCAGGCCGGCAGTATTCGGTATTTTTATGAGGTGTTTATGTGCCTAATTAAATTTGTTTTATTCTTGGATGGCAAATGCTGCCGCAAAACAAACAATACCTGAGTGTGTTACTAACGTTGCACATATTTTCACGGTTGCAAAAGCGCCTGCGCCGCACAGTGCCCCTTGTGTTTGTTTTTTCAGCGCTTACCATTAGCGCCTGCGCTCAGGTAGCCGTAGAGCGGTTTGGTCAAAATCGTGTGCAGTACAAGGACTTTGTTTTTCAGTACTACGAGAGTGATAATTTCACTACATACTTTTATCAGGGAGGTCAGGACGTAGCCAAATACGTGATTAAAACTGCCGAAGATGTGTGCGATGAAATTTCGGCACTGCTGGATTTCAAATACCGCAGGCGCATTGATATTGTGGTGTACAACAACATCAACGAACTCAACCAAACCAACATCGGCATCTATGAGCCGGGGCAAAATTCGGGTGGCACTACCAAAATACCCGATAATAAAATTTTTATATACTTCAATGGTGACCATCGCCATTTAGACAAACAAATCCGCGAGGGTATTGCGCGTATTTACCTCAGTAAAATGGTGATGGGCAACAGTTTTGCTGAAATCATTCAAAATGCCGTACTGCTCAACCTGCCCGACTGGTACCGGCTCGGATTGATACAATACATCGGTGAGCCTTGGAGCAGTGCGCTGGAAGATAAACTCCGCGATGGTATCATGAGTGGTCGCTACCGCAAACTTCGTAAACTACCACCCGATGAAGCTGTGTTTGTGGGTCATTCTATCTGGCATTATATTGAAGAGAGGCACGGAAAGACCGCTGTCAGCAACATCATCTATCTTACGCGCATCAACCGCAGTGTTGACAACGGTTTTCTGTTTGTACTGGGTACCAATCTGGAACAAACCCTTTTAGATTGGTTCAACTACTACTACGAGCGTTTTACCCAAGAACGCACCCGTACGCAACTGCCCTCTGCTTCGGCACGTGTAAACGTAAAATTTCCCAAAAACGAAGAGTTATACGGTGTGCAACTCAGCGCTGATGGCAAATACGTTGCTTACGCGACTAATGATATGGGGCGCCATCGGGTGTGGCTATTCAACACCGGCACCGGCCGCCGCAACGTGGTGTTTCGGGGTGGCTATCGCACCAACACACAGTTCACAGATGCAAGTGTGCCGCTTGTAGCTTTTGACCCCTCCGCAAAAATACTTGCCATTCTGCACGAGCGGCGCTCGCAGATTTTTCTGCGTTTGTACGATTTACTATCGGGCAAAACCGAGGTGCACCCGGTGCGCAAGTTTCAGAAAGTGCTCAGCATGCGCTTTGTAGATAACAAACAACTTGTTTTAAGCGCAGTGCAAAACGGGCAAACCGACATTTTCCTTTACACAATTGCTTCAACCACTACGCGCAAAATCACAGATGATTATTTCGATGACCTGCAACCCGCCTACATAGAAGCCGACAGTTTACGCGGTATCCTTTTCAGCAGCAACCGGCCAGACGATACGCTGCGCCCGGGTCGTTATGAGTCCCAAACGCTCTTACCCACGCACGACCTGTTTTTTTACGACCTGAACGCTGGCGGCAATGTGCTATATCGTATTACCACAACACCACACGCTAATGAGTCGCAGCCGCTGCCGTATTCTTCGGATGAATTTTGCTTTTTGAGCGATGCCAACGGAATATGTAATCGCTACGCCGGTCACTTTGAGAAACTGTTTGACCATAACGAAAAGAAATACGTTTTCTTTCATCGTGAATACAATGAAATTGACTCCGTAACGGTGCGCGAAAATGTGCCCTTTGATAGTTTGTACGACCCCGGCACTGCCCGTTTGCTTCGCACCGAAACCATTCGCGTGTATCGCACCGGCGGTGTGAACCGTCCGCTTAGTAATTATGCGTACAACATCCGAGAACACGCCACCTCGCCCGGCCGCGAAACAACTTTAGACCTGTTGCGCCAGGAAAATAAACCCGTACTCTACAAATCATCTTACGCCTCGGCCTCCTCTGCCGTAAACCTGCCCGTTACAGAGAGTGTAGCAAGGCGCGAAATGGCAGGCCGCTCTGCCGATACACTCAATAAAAAACAAACAAAACCTACAGATGAAACGAATATTATTACCGACAGTTCTGCTACCACTCCCGGCAATCGCCCGTTTGATTTTCAGAGCGAATTTGATTTTGGCATCAAACTATTTGACTGGGATTCTGTTTCGGCTTACAAAATCGCCCACGCGCAGGAAGGGTACGTGTTTCGCTACTCGCGCGTACGCCCGTACTTTGTACGCTTTAGTATAGATAACGTAGTTACGCAGTTAGACAATAACCTGCTGATGACGCGCTATCAGCCCTTTGATCCATCTGCGCCCAACTTCTTTCTTAACCCGATGAGTTTCCTGCTCAAGTTCGGTATTACCGATCTTTTGGAAAATCACAAACTATACGGCGGCTTGCGGCTGCCCTTTGTGGGAATTGACAACAACAGCGAGTACTTCATTACATACGAAAACCTCACCCGACGTTTAGACAAACGCTTTACCTTTTACCGCAGAAACCAGAGCGGGCGCGCATACAATCGCCTGCCCTTTGGCAACACTCCCCTGCCTCCCGATTATTACGTAGAGTACAACGTAAAAACCAACTATGCCGAGGCAGAGTTTCGCTACCCGTTAGATGTATTGCAACGCCTTTCGCTCGGGCTTGCCTTCCGCCACGATTTGATTGTTTACAAATCGCGCGATGAATTCACGCTTAACCTGCCGCGCCTGAGCAATAACTGGCTATTTGTGCGCGGTGAATATGTGTTTGACAACTGCATGGAAGTAATGACCAACATCCGCTACGGCACGCGCTTCAAAGTATTTTTAGAGGGGCACAAAGAGTTTCCTACCGAAAACAAAACATTATTTGACCAGGTAGATTTTCCTGTGCCGCAATTTAACAAGGTATTTATGGGCGTGTTTGGCTTAGACCTGCGGCATTACCTAAAAGTATATCGGCAAATTATATGGGCAAATCGCTTAGCAGCAGGCGCTTCGTTTGGCCCTGCCAAACTCATCTATTATCTGGGTGGTTTAGATAACTGGATTAGCGGTCCCGCATTTGAGAAATTTGACCGCAACACGCCTATCAACACCCGAAACCGTTACGTATTTCAGACCCTCGCTACCCCACTGCGCGGTTTCAGGCAAAATGCCCGCAATGGCGACAAGTACGTGGCGATTAACTCAGAGCTGCGCATACCGCTCTTCACAGCGCTTTCACAAAAACCCATTCGCTCTGATTTTATCCGCAACTTGCAACTCATTGCTTTTGCCGATGCAGGTACTGCCTGGGAGGGGCTTTCTCCTTTCAGCGATAAGAACCCGCTTTTCAACGAAACTATCCCGAATGAAACGAACAATCCCTCGGTAATCGTAAAAGTAAAACGATACAAAACTCCTGTGGTTTTGGGTTTCGGCACCGGTGTACGCACCACATTTCTCGGATACTTTATCCGCTATGATGCGGGCTGGGGCTACGATACCGGTGAAATCACCCCGCGCCCTATTCATTATCTTACTATAGGATTAGATTTTTAATGTATATATCATGCTTACGCTTCGCTCAGAGAACTTAGTGAAAGTTTACAAAGGACGCGCCGTAGTCAACAATGTTTCACTGGAGGTAAATCAAGGTGAGATTGTAGGGCTGCTCGGGCCAAACGGAGCCGGCAAAACCACCTCTTTCTATCAGATAGTAGGTCTGATACCGCCCGACTCCGGAAAAATTTTTTTAGGCGAGCGAGAAATTACTTCACTGCCTATGTACAAGCGCGCGCAGTTGGGTATCGGATATTTGCCGCAAGAAGCATCTGTGTTTCGCCACCTGAGTGTAGAAGACAATATTGCCGCTGTGCTGGAGATGACCTCGCTCAGCCGCGCGCAGCAAAAAGACCGCCTGGAAACCTTACTGCATGAGTTCGGCTTACAACGCGTGCGCAAAAGTATGGGCAATGTTCTCAGCGGCGGTGAGCGCAGGCGCACCGAAATAGCCCGCGCGCTGGCTACAGACCCCAAGTTTATCCTGTTAGATGAACCCTTTGCCGGCATAGACCCCATAGCTGTAGAAGACATACAGCGTATCGTGTTACAACTTAAACACAAAAAAATTGGCGTACTGATAACCGACCACAACGTACAGGAAACTCTCTCCATCACCGACCGTGCGTACCTGCTCTTTGAAGGGCGCATCCTCAAGGCAGGATCAGCCGAAGAACTCGCTGCCGATGAGCAGGTGCGCCGTGTGTATCTCGGTCAAAACTTCGTGCTACACCGTAAAGCTATTAGCTCTGCCACTCTATGATGCAGTTATGAATTTTAGATTTCGTACGCAAATTTTATTTTATAAATCTCCTTTCGTCATTTCATTTCACGCTGGTATTGTAAGTTAATTCTGACGGCTTTGGTTTTCATCATACAGAGGCATTTATTTCGACTGATTTGCTAAATTCAGGGTACGCTCTCATTTATTCACAGCGATTAGTCAAATATTTCGGCAGGATGGCGATGCTACGCATCGCCATCATTAACCACCAATAATATGCTTCAGTGAACCTTGGGCAAGTTGGTTTCAAAAATGTAATTAACCACGCTAATGGTTTTTCATGTTCCGTAAGATGATAAAAACCCCGTGGATTTACCACGGGGCGGGTATTAGGGTGAAAAACTTGGGCTATCGCATCAAATTGACTGTGCCGGTTTTTTCTTGTACCAATCCGTTAAAGTAGGTAACCTTCATTTTCCATAAGTACGTATCAAAGGGCGCTGCCTTGTCTTTCAAAGTACCATCCCATCCGTTGTTGCCCGTGATACCGTTAGGTTGATTCGGATTTTTGTAAACCACAGCGCCCCATCGGTCGTAAATTTCTATATCAATATTTGTGGCACCGAGAATATCTACCTCAAAACGGTCGTTTAGCCCGTCTCCGTTGGGGGTAAAAGCCGTGGGAATAAACGATGACGGTTGCAGTTCTACGATGATGGTGATGGTATCATACGCCATACACGAGTCGGCATTCATGGCTGCTACTGTAAAGGTGGTAGTGTAATAAGGGCTTACATAAGGTGAAGAACAGTTAGTAGGGTCTGCGCAATTGCTGAAATTAAACAGCGAGTCAACCGGCCCCCAGAAATAATTCACAATAGGCGTAGTGGTGGACGATGCGTTGGCTACAATCTGTGTGGACATACCCTGCAAAATGACGTTTTGCGCTGCGCTCAAGCTAACGGTGACCTGAGCGGGAGAAGATATGGTAAATGTTTTGGCGTTTTGACATCCGTTTGCATCGCGTACCGCCACCACGTAATTACCGGGCGCCAGATTGTGGAATGTGTCGCTTACCTGTACAATACCGTTGAGTTCATAGAGGTATGGCGGTGTTCCCCCGCTGGCACTCACGGCTACGTAACCGGTGGCCGTGTTGTAACATTTGGCATCTGCTCCGGTAACTGATAAACTGATGGGCAAAGGATCTATCAGGGTAGCGCTTGCCGTGATGGAGCAGTTAAGCGAGTCGGTGATAGTAACTGTGTAAGTACCGGCGCTCAGGTTTGTAGCAATGGATCCCTTTTGAACGGGCTGAGTACTCCACGTAAAGTCATAAGGGGCTAAACCGCCTGTCACATAAACGGATATAAACCCGTTATTGCCGGAATTGCAAGAAGGGTTGTAAACAGAAATATTAGTTCCCAGGCTAAGTTGTTCAATGACTTTGAACGATTGCGATGCTGTGCATCCGTTGGCATCAAATACAGTTACGGTGTATAAACCGGCTGTGAGCGAGGATATATCCTGCGTTATGGGTCCGTGTGCCCAAATGTAGCTGTAGGGAGGCGTACCGCCTGTTACGGAAAGGTCCACAGCGCCGGTGTTTTGCGCGCCGCAGAATACATCTGTGATGTTTGCTGTAAGTTGTATAGGTTGTGGTTGGGTAATGAAGGCGCTGTCTATTATCTGACAACCCATTGAGTCCGTTACCAATACGGCAATTTTACCGGCTGGTAAACCGGTAACCTGTTGTGTGCTGGCAAAATTGCTCCAAAGGAATGTGTAGGGAGTGCGCCCGCCGCCAACTACTGCCTGTGCCGAGCCGTTGGAACCGCCCGGGCACGATACATTAGTGGTAGATATAGACAGCGAAAGCGGTGCGGGTTCAAAGATTACATACAGGGCTGCAACCTGACACCCTTTTGCGTCCGTTACCGTAACGGTGTAATTGCCGCCGCTTACATTGCAAATGTCTTCGGTAGAGGGCCCGTTGCTCCAGGCATAAAAGTATGGCAAAGTACCTCCGTAAGCGGTGATGTCAACGCAGCCATCGGCATAGTTAGCGCAGGTTACGTGTTTGATGAATCCGGATGTAAACAAGGGGTCTGGTTCATTAACGGTAGCACCACCGGTGACAGAACATCCCTGGCTATCGGTAAGCGTAACGGTGTATGTTCCGCCGGATAGTCCGGAGATATCCTGCGTAACAGCGGAATTACTCCACACATACGTGTACGGCGCTGTCCCTCCCGAGGGGATGAAGTCAATAGCGCCGTTTGACTGCCCGTTGCAGGAAACATCGGTTACGACAAAGCTGGTATTGATGGGCTGAGGATTGATAATAACTGCCTGCGCACTGGCAATGCAGTTGTTGGCATCCTTAACGGTGACTGTATAGGTGCCTCCCGCGAGCCCGCTTATGTCTTCGGTAGTGAAGGAGTTACTCCACAGATAGGTATAGGATGGAGTGCCGCCCGAAACAGTTAAGTTGATCGCTCCGTTGTTAGCATTATGACAGGTAATTTGCGTAACTGCAAGCGATAACTGCAAAGGAGCGGGCTGGGTGATGAGTACGGAGTCGCGTTTGGTGCAGCCGTTATTATCGGTAATAATTACTTTGATTAAGCCGGCGGGTAGTCCCGTCACGTTTTGTGAAGTAGCGAAATTGCTCCACTGGAATGTATAAGGCGGATTACCGCCGCTCACGGTCAAGGTAGCGGAGCCGTTAGCCGCTCCGTGGCAGGTAACGGGGCTGCCGGTGACCGATGAAGTAATTGGCGTTGGGTTCAGAAGGGTTTGCGCAAAGGACGCAGTACAGCCATTAGCATCAGTTACTGTTACAGTGTAAGAGCCGGCAGGCACTCCGCTGAGGTCTTCTAAAGTATGTCCGTTGCTCCAGGCAAACGTGTAGGGAGCAATGCCTCCGCTTGCCGTAATGTCAATGGCGCCTGTTGAATCGTTGTGGCATAGCGGATGATTAAACGAAGCCAGCGTAGCATACACGGCGGGCGGTTGCGTAAAGGTGACACAGCCGGTGGCGGTACAGTTGGTGGCATCGGTTACGGTAACGCAATATGTGCCGCCCGGCAAACCGCTGAGGTTTTGGGTAGTAGCTCCATTGCTCCAGGCAAATGTATAGCCGGGAACGCCCCCGGTAACGTTTAGCGTAATGGCACCGTTATTCCCGCAGCCGGCATTGGTAACCGAAAAGCTCAGGACAATTTTGGGCGGTTCGCTGATGGTGACGGAGTCGCGTTTTGTACAACCTTTGTTGTCGGTTACGGTTACGTAATATTTACCGCCGCCCAGTCCGGTAACCGTAGGGGTGGCGCCAAAATTAGACCAGTTAAATGAATACGGAGGGTTACCTCCCGAAGCATTTACGGTGGCCGTACCATTAGCAGCGCCAAAGCAGGTAACATTGGTACCGGAGGTACTGGTGGTAATAGGTGTGGGGTTAACGAGTGTTTGGCTGAGTGATTGCACACAACCGTTAGCATCGGTTACCGTAACGGAGTATGTGCCGGCCAGCAAACCCGCCAGATCTTCGCTGGTGGCGCCATTGCTCCATACGTGTGTGTAAGGCGGTGTTCCTCCGTTTACTGTAATATCAATTGCCCCGGTAGAGTCACCGAAGCATGTTGGATGATTGAAGATAGCAACGGAAACAAATAGCGGGTTGGGTTGTGAAATGGTAGCCCCTGCCACACCCGTACATCCGTTGGCATCTGTTACGGTAACATTGTAGGTACCTGCAGATACTCCCGTTAGGTCCTGAGCTGTGGAGGCGTTGCTCCATAAATAATTGTAGGGTGAAGTGCCTCCGGATGCTGTGATATAAATAGCGCCATTGCTGCCGCCGTTGCAGAGCAGATTTTTGACAGAATCAATCACAACGGTAACGGGTGCGGGTTGTGTGATGGTAACGGTGGCAAACTCTGTACAACCTTTTACATCTTTACCAACGATGGTGTAAGTGCCTGCCGCCAATCCGCTGAAAGTACCGGATGGCTGGAAAGTAATGCCGTTGATAGAATAAGAGAAAGGCGGAGAACCTCCGTTGAGTTGCACAGTTACACTGCCGTTGTTGGCACCAAAACAACTAAGATTTGTTTGGCTCTGCACTGTTACCGTCACATTGTAAACATTATTGACGGTTGCGGTGGAGGAGTCCACACAACCGTTTGCATCAAACACTAGAATGGTGTATGTGCCGGCGCCCACACCGGTGATGGTGCTGCCGGGCTGCGTAGGTCCGCCGTTGAGCGAGTACGCGTAAGGGGGTACACCGCCTGTGGCCGATACTGCAATAGAGCCGTCAAGCACATTGGTGCAGCTGGCATCGGTAACAGATGTGGTGTGCGTAATATCGGTAGGTTGGGTAACGATTACCGGGTTGGCGCTGTATGAAATAACGCATCCAAAAGAGTTTTTCACAACAATGTTGTAGGGCCCGGCGGCAAGTCCGGTAAATACGTTGGAAGTTTGAAATGTTGCGCCCCCGTCAATGGAGTATTCTAAAGAGCCGCCTCCGCCGGTAGTGGCATTGATGGTAATGGTGCCGTTATTACCGCCAAAGCAGGAGACGGGCGTGGGGGTAACGCTATTGATGGTAACGGGTGGCAGAATGAGTACCTGTGCGCCGCTGCCAATGGTACCGGAGCGCTGGCACCCGTACGAGTCCTGTATATAGGTGAGCGTGTATGTGGTATTGACTGGTGGCGACACCTGAATGGTATCTCCGTTGTTAACATTGTTTTTAGTAGTGGTGGTTACACCATCGTAATATTGTATGGTAAAAGGTCCTGTACCTTGCGTAAAGTTAACCGTGATGACTGCCGTTTGTCCCTGACATATACTTTGCGAGGTGGGCGATAGGTTGCCAAAAGGTTTGGGGCGGCCTATGATGTGAATTACATTGGAGTAGCCCTCGTTACCGCACAAATCGGTCGTTACCCTGCGCACGGCAAAGATGCTGCCCACTGGTACACTGTCCGTCACATTCCAAAACGGGGTGTTCACGCCACTGACGGTAGTAAAAGGACCACCGTTAATAGAAAACTGCCATGAATATGTAAGCGTCCCACCGCCGTTAAAGCCCGAAACACCTCCGGAGCCGGGTGTAACGTTTGTAAATAAACCCACGGGTTGCCCTTCGCACAAGGCAGTGCTATCGGCAATACCACCAATAACCCCACCATTGACGGGTGGTACGGGCAGCGGAACCAATTCCAGGAATACATTGTCGGGTTGGCACAGGTTAGTAGTGCGCACTTCAATCACATCATCGGCATCCAGTATGTATCCGTTTACATCGCCTACGGTGGTGGCTGAGCCAATGCAACACGAGGAGGTAAAGAGTGTGTTACCATTTAGTATCACCTGTACTTCATCATCGGCATTTTGCAATACAAGACGGTAGCGATTGCACGGAAAACCCTGCCTGCGCGCACGGATAACGAAGATATCGTTGGGCACTAAACCGCTACCCACCCATGTACTTGCCGATGAGGGGCTCGAGAGATTTGACCAGAAGTTTTGCGTATTGAAGCTGAGGTTGTTATCCAGATAATAACCATAGCGTGCGTTTAGTTGCGGAATGTTGATGTTGGCTGTGGCAAAGGCCTCTACATGCCATACATTTATACCCGGGCCTGGGTCACCGGCAGCTGGGGCAGAACGGTATTCCAGAATGGCAGAACCCAGCCCCGGCACATATCCGTTGCAGTTAAATCCATCCCAGGCGTGTGTGTTGATGCGAATAGTGCCGGAAAAAGTGGAAAAGAAATCTGTTGATTGGGGCCGGGTGCTCACGGGGCAAATACCTCCCGTCCATGGGTCGCGCGTTGGCGTAAAATTGTTATCATAAAGAATTACAGAGGATGCATTGGATACAGTCATGTCCCAGGCATAACCCGATAAGCCGGTGTTAGTGTAGCGGAACTGATAAATATTGTTGGGTGCCACGCTAAACTCCGCATACGTGCCCGAACCGACACTTACGCTCTGCCAGGATGTAGTGGGGATGAGTACACCGCCGGGTTCGGCAAAAGCGCTTAAGCCGCATTGACCTACAGCGTTTAAAGATATTATCATCCAGCAAGTGAGCGAGCAAATAACGCAGATGAGAGATTGGGGTGTAGGATTTCGTTTCATCATCAGGGTATTAGTTAAAAAATTGCAGGAATACATTGCAACGAGGCATGAAAATAAAACGGAAAATGAAAATTCAAAATTGAATGAAATATTTTTTTGATTTGAAGCGGTAACCCTCTTGTGAGAAAAATTCTTGCCTGTTGTTTTCCGCATGAAACTGAGCATTGTTGTACCTGTCTATAATGAAGCCAACACCATACGTGCCGTGCTGCTCCGGATACGCGATGTGGAACTGACAGAAGGGGTTGAGAAAGAAATCATTATTGTCAATGACTGTTCTACCGACAATACCGGGGATGCCATACAGAAATTTATGGCAGAGAATCATGATTTGAATCTTAAGTATCTCAAACATGCGGTAAATAAAGGCAAAGGAGCCGCCCTGCACACGGGCATACGGGAAGCCACCGGGGATATAATCGTAATACAGGATGCTGATTTGGAGTATGACCCCAACGAATACAATATTTTACTGAAGCCGATACTGGATGGTGTTGCCGATGTGGTGTACGGCTCTCGTTTTATGGGCGGGCGCCCGCATCGGGTATTGTATTTTCATCACTATATCGGTAACAAGCTCCTCACGTTTCTGAGCAATATGTTTACCAATTTGAATTTGACAGATATGGAGACCTGCTATAAGATGTTTCGTGCCGAAGTGATAAAAAGTTTAGACCTGAAAGAACAACGGTTCGGATTTGAGCCGGAAGTAACTGCCAAGATGAGCCGCTATCCGCATGTTCGCATATACGAAGTAGGCATTAGTTATTATGGACGCACTTACGCTGAAGGCAAAAAGATAAATTGGCGCGATGGAGTATGGGCGCTATGGTGCATTTTGAAATACAATATTTGGGCAAGGTGAAGGTTTTTGATGAAGGGCGGCAATTTACTGACGGTTGGTTTGAAGGGTTTTGCTCAATGCAAGGCGGAAAACAATAACTGCCGGTAAATGCCGAAAAAAAACTTCAAGATCAGTTGCTTTCTTTTTTCGGCTATCCTACACACCACTAAGTTTGGGATAAGCAAATGCATTACCAACCCGGAAAATTTTTATCCGTTCAAGCTTTATTTGTCGTGAAGGCGTTGTGCAACGGCTACGGATGTTAGCAGTAGGTTTTCTTCTTGTCGTATTGTTCTACCAAAATTTCCACCAAGGTTTTGTTTGTTCGGGTTCGTCTGTTTCAGCTGTTACTGTCCAAAACTCCTCTTTAAATGGTAAGTTTGTAAATTCCTTTGTCACTGTATGCACATAAGGATAAATTGCGTCTTCACTTCCGTTTTGAAACCTTTTCATTACTTTTCGAATTGGCCAAATTTGTACGCCATTTGGAAGTTGTAAATACACATTTAGTTCGGCTTGTGGGTCGTTGTCGTCTGTTACCCAGTCGGTACCTTTTACGTTCTTGATAATTGTCTCACCAACATACGAACCAATTGAAAAAAGTATTGGTCCAAGTCCTTTCCCGTAAAGTCGTCCACCTTTTTTGGGTTCTCCGTTTTTCATATTTACGGTAAAAAACCTGTCCACTTCAATTATGCTGTCAATTGTGTAATCAAGCTTAAAGCCGTCAGCCGCAAATGCTTTTACTATCCAGTCCGATTGTGATTTAATGTCCTCTTTTAAAGTTGCCATATTTCAAATTCCTTTTTATTGTTAATCGTTTCGGTGTATTTGTCTAAATTGACCGCTAACGGTTCGGGTATTTATGAAGGAGCGGAATATAACGACTAAACTAAAACCTAATGACTAAAATAAAAAGAACGGGCAAAATGTACAACAACTACTTTCACCCGCTCTTTCATAAAT
>JANWXI010000094.1 GCA_025057415.1 Chitinophagales bacterium | reverse complement strand
TACCACTCCTCTCCAATCGGGTGAGGGATGCGGAGGGCGCGAGCGAAGCGAAGCGGTGCGGAACGAAGTGGAGCACGGAAGCGAAAGCGTACCCCGTAGCAAGCCCGACCCTGCGGCGGCGCGCGAGGGACGAGCGCGCCGCCGCAGGGGCACCCCATAAAAATTTAATTGGATAACTAATTGCCTTGTAGTGTTTTAAATTTTTGTACGCAGATGTGAAATCTAATACCGGCAATGACCTGTATTTTGAAGAGTATCTATGTGTCTAATTCAATCATTTTTTGATTTCGCCCTGATTAGTAACATAATGTCTCTCTGCGATTGCCCGTTTTCGCTGTACACAATATGAAATAGTTTGCTTTAGCCCCGGTTGCCATGCGAGTGAACGCGCAGTGCATGATATGCTTACTGTCTTTTGATACAACTTACAGGCGCCTAATACTTCCACCAGTAATACAGGGTTTTAATCCACTCATTGTTTACGGCTATTAAACCCTCTTCGCTTTGCCACCAGTGGTATTCGTCATAGCGTGAGGATGGAGCTCCCCGTATAATTATGGCGATTTCCTTTTCCTGCATGCGTTGCTGAAAAACTTCGCGCACGCGGCGCGTATGAATGCGTGATGATAGTATCATTATTTTTCTGTAGCCCCTTGCAGTGCAAAGTTTGATAATGGTATCGGCTTCTTCGCGGGTGCTCGTTCCGTAACGGATTTGATAGATACATGAGTCGGGCACCTGCCAGCGCCGCAGGTTTGCTACCGTCATGTCACTTTCGAGTGTGTCCATATTAAAGATGCGCAACTCCACTACCGGATTAGCCCCCGTGCAAACGATAACCGGTACATATCCGGCGCGAAAAACGCGGGCGGCCTCGTTGCCGCGATCGTACCCACCTCCTGATAATACAAACAGGGCATCTGCCGGCTGTAAATCATCCTGGCAAATCAGATATTCCACTAAAGAGGTGAGTATTTGATACCGGAGCAGATACGCACCGCCTGCAAACAACAAAAGCCCCGCGATAAGGATTAACAGCTTTTTCATTTTTTGTTGTGTGGCGGGGTTTGCAGAATTTATTCAGCAAAAATATCGCGCATTCGTTCAAAGAAACTTTTCTCCGCTTTTTGACCCGGGCGGGGTTTGAAGTTCTCGCTCTCGCGGAGTTTTTCAAGCAGTTTTCTTTCCTCGGCAGTTATATGTGTGGGGGTATAAACACTTATTAATATCAGTTGGTCTCCACGTCCGTAACCGTTTACAGATGGGAGTCCCTTGCCGTTAAGCCGGAATACTTTACCGGCTTGTGTACCGGGCGGTATGGTGAACTTGGCTTTACCATCTATGGTGGGCACTTCTACTTTGGCGCCCAGCACCGCATCAACAAAACTGATTTGCAGGTTGTAGATAACATTATGCCCGTCAATTTCCAGTTCGGGGTGCTTTTCCAATTCAATCTGGATAATGAGGTCACCCGGCGGCCCGCCTTGTTCACCGGCGTTGCCTTTTCCGCTCATGGAAAGTTGCATTCCCTCCTGTACACCCGGTGGAAAATCTACCTGTATGGTCTCTTCGCCATAAACGGTGCCCAGTCCGCTACATGTGCTGCACTTTTTGATAATCTGTTGGCCGCTACCATTGCATTGATAGCAGGTAGTAGTGGTTTGCATGTGGCCCAGGATGGTGCTTTGTACTTTGCGTATCACGCCGCTACCTCCGCAGGCGCTGCATTTACCAATCGAAGATGAGTCCTTGGCGCCACTGCCTGAACACGTGGGGCAGACGAGCTGTTTTTTGACCCGCAGGGTCTTATGAGCGCCCTCGGCAACCTCCCGTAAATTCAGTTTTACTTTAATGCGGAGATTACTTCCGCGTTTTCCGCGTGAGCGCGTGCCTTGTCCGCGTCCTCCACTGCCAAAGAATGATTCAAACGGGTCGAAGCCGCCTCCAAATATGTCACCAAAATTGCGGAAGATATCCTCCATACTCATGCCGCCGCCATGCCCCCCGAAACCCTGACCCGGATCTACACCGGCATGGCCGTACTGATCGTAACGGGCGCGTTTTTGCGGGTCGCTGAGCACTTCGTATGCCTCGGCTGCTTCTTTAAATTTTTCCTCAGCCTGCTTATCGCCCTGGTTACGGTCCGGGTGATACTTGAGCGCAACTTTGCGGTATGCCTTTTTTATCTCATCTGCACTGGCATTGCGCGGCACTCCCAAAATCTCGTAATAATCTCTCTTTGCCATAGCTTTTACGTGAAATTGTGCCTGGCGTTATGCATGTTGCTCTCCTATCATGCATGCCACCCGGCACTTTTTATTTACCAACTATTACTTTAGCAAATCTTATAATCTTTTCGTGAAGGTAATACCCCTTTTCAACTTCGTCTATCACTTTGCCTGCCTGCTCGGGGGTAGGTGCAGGCACTTCGGTAATGGCCTCATGAAGCTCCACATCAAAATCTTTACCGATGCTCTCCATCGCTTTCAGCCCCCGGTTGCTCAGTATGCCGAGCAGCTTGTTGTGTACAAGCGTAAGCCCTTCTTTCACAGCTTGTACGTCTCCTGTATTCTCCAATGATTTCTGCGCCCGCTCAAAGTCATCCAGCACCGGCAATAGGTCTTTGATTATGTCTTTGGCGGCTTGTTGTATCAATTCCAACCTTTCGCGAGCCATGCGCTTTTTGGCGTTGTCAAAATCTGCATACAGGCGCACATACTTGTCGCGCAACTCGTCTAACTCGCGTTTCAGTTCGGCTATCTCAATGTCGCGCGGGTCGGTTTTTTCTTCAGTAAACTGCGCCTCCTCCGGTTCGTTTTTTTGCAGTACATCGTCTAAAATTTTACCGGCAGTATCCATGGCTTTACCGGCAAGCTCCTGCGCCTGGGCAGCCAGTTCTTCTGCCTTCTCGCGAAGCTCTTCAGCTTTACCAGTCACGGTCTGCTTTAAATCTTCCACCTTATTACGAAGAGTTTCTTTTTCGTTGTTATCACTCATAACTTTTGCCTTTTAGCGCCCGTTTACCCCTCAAAATCTTTGCCTTGGCAAACGGTATAGACAATTTGACCCTTTATTTAAAAAAAGGGGTGACTGTACGTCAGTAAACGCAATAGTGTGAAAATTTGACAGTATTACATAAACAACATACTGTGCTTTCCCAATTATTAAGAAAACATACTACGCAAACACACTGCGTTATGGCGGCTAAAACCCCTAACATACGTTCAAAACACTACGACATAATCATTTTTCAAATCGCTCTTCAAAAAAAAAGGATTATCCGGAATGTACATTTACTCACATAACTAAACGCCTGCTTAAATTATTTTTATTATGGGGTGCCCCCGCTGCCAAGCTGTGCAAGGCAGCGGGGTCGGGCTGGCTACGGGGTACGCTTTCGCTTCCGCCCCGCCCGTGTATTGTTTATTTTCAAAGGTACGGTCGGGGCCGCTTCGCTGCGCTCGCGCCCTGCGCATCCCTCACCCGACTGCGCGCGCTCTACTCTATTTCGCATCGCTGTTGTTGCGCAGGCCATGTTAAATTTTTGCACTACGCCCATATCCTTGCGCCCGCGCCTGCGGCGCGTGCGCAAAGTTGCGGCGCACCATGAAACTCTACGCAACCCCGCGGGTAGCCCGCCCTTGGGCGGGCTACCCGCAAATAACCCCACCCAAATCAGCACATTATTTCTCACAAAAAATTCCTACCAAGCAAATACTCTACGTTGAAGCTGAATAATATTGCAGCCAAAACCTTTTACATACTTTCAGGCATTGCAATATTTTCATTTATCAGCACCACTTTCCGGAAAATATGGGTTTATTAAGCATGTAAATTCGTACCGCAGTAACTAAACTGCCTACTTCAATACCAAAGTTTTTCTCACGGTGTATGCAAGGGTATATCATCAACCCGTGTATCGCTACGCGTGTTGCAGCCGCTTTATTTTAGCACCGATGGCGTTGAGCCGTTCGTCAATCTTTTGATACCCTCTGTCAATCTGCTCAATATTGTTGATAACAGATTTTCCTTCAGCGCTCATAGCGGCAATCAGCAATGCCACGCCTGCGCGAATGTCGGGGCTGCTCATCGTGATGCCCCGCAAGCGATAAGCGCGGTTAATGCCGATAACGGTGGCGCGGTGGGGATCACAGAGGATAATCTGCGCTCCCATGTCAATGAGTTTATCGGTAAAAAACAGGCGGCTCTCAAACATCTTTTGATGTATGAGCACGCTCCCCTTGGCTTGTGTGGCTGTTACCAGTACAATAGAGATTAAATCCGGGGTAAACAACGGCCATGGGCCGTCGGCAATGGTGAGTATGGAGCCATCAATAAAGCGCTGTATTTCGTAGTGCTCGTGTGCGGGTATGTACAAATCATCGCCACGCAATTCGGTGTGTATTCCCAGTTTTTCAAACGTGGGAAGTATATTGCCAAGCATATCTGCACGGCAGTTTTTGATAGTTATCTCGCTTTGTGTCATAGCTGCCAACCCGATAAAGCTGCCGATTTCAATCATATCGGGCAGCAGGCGGTGCTCGGTGCCGTGCAGTTCGGTTACACCTTCAATATGCAGCAGGTTTGACCCTATGCCGCTGATACGCGCACCCATGCGGTTGAGCATGAGGCATAGTTGCTGTACGTAAGGTTCGCATGCAGCATTAAATAGGGTAGTGGTGCCGCGCGCCATCACCGCAGCCATGATGATGTTGGCGGTGCCGGTAACAGAAGGTTCATCCAGCAGAATGTAAGTTCCCTGCAGGTTACCCGCTTCTACACTGTAAAAGGTATCGCCACTGTCATAGTCAAATCGCGCTCCTAATTTCTGAAAACCGAGAAAGTGAGTATCCAGGCGCCGCCGTCCGATTTTGTCGCCTCCCGGCTTGGGGAGATATGCTTTTTTGAAACGCGCGAGCAGAGGCCCCATGATCATGGTACTGCCCCGCAACGATGCGGCTTTCTTTTTGTAAAGGTCGGTTTTGAGATATTCCAGATTTATATTTTGTGCCTGAAACGAATACGTATTATCATTGAGCTGTTCAACGCTTACTCCCAAATCTTTCAGTATATCTATAAGGGCGAGTACATCGCGAATGGCGGGCACATTACTCACAATTACTTTTTCAGGTGTGAGCAAAACGGCACACAGTATCTGCAGCGCTTCGTTTTTGGCGCCTTGCGGCACTATCTCTCCACGCAATCGGGTGCCACCGGTAACTTCAAACGACTCAGGCATGTACTCGGGTGTTTTGTGTGGCGAACCCATCACAACTACTCGTGATGCCACCACAGCTTCAAATAACCGAAAATCTCATGCAATACCCTACAATGCCGCAAAAAAGCTATGCACAGCATATTGTGGAATGTATGTTGCGCGCAGAGGGTTTGAAAGAGAAGCGCCCTGTTGAAAAAACTAACGGGTGTTAGTTTCGAAAAAACCGAAAGCTATCGGTTACACGGTCATCTGTTATCCTGTCAATATTCAACCGTAATCGTAGCGCATCGGTTCTGTACCAGAAGTTCTTCGGGGCAATTAGGGCTGGTGCATCCGTTCACACTTTGCGAATTGCCTACGTAGGAAGATTGGATGTTCCCAATGTCAACACCAAGATTTACTAACTGGCGCATCACAACATCCGAACGGCTGAGCGAGAGCAGCCGGGCGCTTGCTTCATCTGCAGAGGCATAGGCAACAACTTTTACTTTTGCTTTAGGGTAATCTTTGAGCGTTTGCGCCAGTGTGTTGAGGTTTTTCATGCCTTCATTGGTTATGTCGGCTGTGTTCTTCAGGAAGGTCACACTCATTTTCGCAATCTGAGTGGCAGAGGTATTTGGTGTGGAAATATTAGGTTGTGCGGGCTGGCTCATGTTCGTTTCCGGGGCTTTGGTAGCTGTAGCGGCCGGAGTAGTACTTCTGCCGGCTTGCGCAGGAGCAGATGCGGCGGAGGTTTGCCCTGTGCTGCCCGGATAGACGCTTCTGTAAGCAGCCAGTTGTTTTTCGGCTTCTTCCTTGGCTCTCTGCAGCGCATCGCGCTCTTGTTTAATACGCGCCAGTTCCTGCTCATACGATGCACGCAGCGATGTTACTTCTTCTTTTACACGCTCCCGGTCAGCGCGATTCGCGTCCTGTGGGATATTGCGATGAATATTATCTCCGCCTGCCCGGATGCGTTGCAGTTCTTCCATGAGCAAAGAAACTGAGTCCTGCAGTTGCTTAGTTCTAATTTCGGCCGCAGCGCGGGCGGCCGATTCAGCAGCCATTTTTTTCTCAACGGCACTCAGTCGCTCCTGCAATTTCAGGTTTTCTTCTGTTTGAAGTTTTATGACGTTACTCATCTCTGCAATCTGGCGAACTTTAGCCATTGAATCGGCAAGCGCTTGCTGTATTGCCGCCGCTTCGGCTTCTCTGGCTTTGCGTTTCTCTTCCTCCTCTTTTGCCTTTTTAGCCGCCTCTTCGCGGGCGCGCTGCTCAGCGATAAGCGAGGAAAGGAAATCTTTCTCTTTTTCTTCAATCTCTTTGCGGAGTTGTACACTGGTTTTTTCCTGTTTCATTTTTATGGCAGCTTCGCGTGCGTTGTTAATTGAATCCTGACGGGCTTTGGCTCGTGCCAGGGAGTCAGCCACCCATTTGGCGCGCGATGACTCCTGCTGCGATGAAAAGTTTTGAGGCGCTTGTTTGTTTGTTCCCCGGCTTGCAACCACCGCAGTGGCACTCGCAGAATTTGTGCTGTTAGAGTAATTATAAAGAGGGGGCTGAGTAGTTTGTTGCCTGTAGAACTCGGCAATTTTTTTGTTCTCTGTTGCCTCACGTGCACGATATATAGAATCCTCAATTTGTGCCTGCAGCTCAGCAATTTCATCTGCACGGGAGCGTGCCTCGCGGGCATGGCGTTGCGCCTCCGGCTCCCTCCCTGTTTCACCACTCCTTAAATCGGAAGTACTCTGTTTGGCAACGGCTGTAGTTGAGCCGCCGGCATCTGTAAGATAATAGGATTTAGGGCGTTGTCCGTTGAAGGCATACGCTCCGTACCCTTCAGAGTCCTCTACGGGATCTAATAAAATATCCAGTTTATAGTCAGATGCCTGTTGATACCCGATAGTGGAAATGTAAAAAGAGGTGTCTTTGTATTTATTGAAAATACCGGGCGAACGCTTATCAATCGTTAGCTTGTAATTCGTTTCTGACTCTAACCTGAAGTTATATGCCCCGTCATTACCGGTATAAATCCTCTGTTCATCGCGCGTAAGTAGGTTTTTTAGCACCACAGCTACATAACTGATGGGGAAATTATCTTCGCTGCTCAGCACCCTGCCTATCAACCTTGTGCCATCTTTCTGAAGGCGTACAGTTACCTGTTGCGCATCGGGGATTCCCTTTTTGTCCGTTTTGAAAGTAAATGTAGTGTCCTTGTAACCGGCATAGGATATTTTGACCGAGTAGGATTTATCTTTATTGACATTGAACTTGTAACTTCCGTCAAAGTACGTTTTTAATACAGATAACGGTACGCCATTTTCAGTAACATCAACCCGGGCGTGAAAAATTGGCGAGGATGCGCTGTCGGCTCTTCGCACAAACCCGTAAAATTCGGTCTGGGCTGTTAACGGAAGCCACAGGGATAAAATCATTAAAAACATTATCAGGCGGGTCATCGCTTTGGTTTAGTTTTTGGTATTTGCTGTTTGCCGGTGCAATTTAGGGAGAAGGTATTTACCGGTGTACGAATTTTTTACACGAAGGATACCTTCGGGTACACCCTGATAGACAACATACCCTCCTTCATCACCCCCCTCGGGGCCTAAATCTATCAGCCAATCAGCACATTTTATTACGTCCATGTGATGTTCAATAACGAGTACCGTATGGCCCGCTTCTATGAGCTGCTGAAAAGCATCTATGAGTTTGCGAATGTCGTGAAAATGCAGCCCGGTAGTCGGCTCATCAAAAATAAACAACATGGGTTGCTGTACACTACCACGCGTAAGGTACGATGCCAACTTGACGCGCTGCGCCTCACCACCGCTCAGTGTGGAAGATGACTGTCCCAGTTTTATATATCCCAGCCCCACTTTCTGCAAAGGCGAAAGCCGCGCAACAATGTCGCTGTAATCCGCAAAAAATTCCAGCGCTTCGTCCACACTCATTTCCAGTACATCGTATATATTTTTTCCTTTATAGGTTACCTCCAGTATTTCTTCTTTGAATTTCCTGCCATTACATTCTTCACACTTCAGGTGTACATCTGCCAAAAACTGCATCTCTACAATAACCTTTCCCTCACCCTGGCACGCTTCGCACCGTCCGCCTTCTACATTAAACGAAAAATCCTTGGGTTGATAGCCGCGTATTTTGGAAAGTTGCATACGGGCAAACAGGTCTCGGATATATTCGTATGCCTTTACATACGTTACGGGGTTAGAGCGTGAGCTGCGCCCCAGCGGATTTTGGTCAATCATCTCTACACCTTTAACAAGGTGCAGGTCGCCTTTAAGCTCGCGGTATGTGCCGGGCTTATCGCCTCCTTCGCCAAGATACTGTAGCAATGCAGGATAGAATATTTTTTTAATGAGGGTGGTTTTACCGGAACCGCTCACCCCGCTCACTACGGTTAATGCGCGCAAGGGGATTTTCACATCAATGCTTTTCAGGTTGTGTTGTGCACAACCTGTCAGTTCAATCCAGTTAGATGGGTCTCTGCGTTTTGGGCTGTATGCAATAGTCAGCTCCCCGCGCAGGTAACGGGCTGTAAGCGTATCAGCCCGGATAATGTTTGCGGCTTCACCGTTGTACATGATTTCACCTCCGTTACATCCCGCCTCCGGACCCACATCTATTATATGGTCGCTGGCTTTCATCATGTCTTCATCGTGCTCCACCACTATCACGGTATTGCCCAGGTCGCGAAGGTTTTTGAGCACCTGTATCAGGCGTGCCGTGTCGCGCTGGTGAAGCCCCACACTTGGCTCATCGAGTATATACATAGACGAAGTAAGATTACTACCTATGCTGCGCGTAAGTTGAATCCGCTGCGACTCTCCGCCTGACAATGTATTTGCCTGACGGTTTAGGGTAAGGTAGCCCAGCCCTACATCCATCAGGGTTTGCAGGCGGTTTTTTATTTCGGTGAGTATTTTGCCGGCAATCGCCATTTCATAATCGCTAAGAGTGAGTGTTTCGAAAAACGGCACGAGTTCTTTGATGGGCATGGTCAGCAGTTCTGCAATGCTTTTGCCGTTTATCTTTACATAATGTGCATCTTTGCGAATGCGCGAGCCGCCGCAATCAGGGCAGGTGGTTTTACCTCTATAGCGCGAAAGCATCACGCGATATTGTATCTTGTAGCTCTGCTCCTCTAAGTACTCAAAAAAGCGGTTCAACCCCTCAAAGTATTCATTACCTGTCCAGAGTAGTTTTTTTTCTGCCGGGGTGAGTTCACAGTAGGGCCGATGTATCGGAAAGTCAAAGTAAATACCTTTTATGAGCAGGGGTCTTAGCCATTCTACCATTTTTTCACCGCGCCAGGGCGCTATGGCCCCCTCATAAACCGAGAGGTTTTTGTCGGGAAAAACCAAATCTTCGTCAATGCCGATTACCGTGCCAAAACCCTCGCAGGTTTTGCATGCGCCATACGGATTGTTAAAATTAAAAAAGTGTGGGCTTGGCTCCTCAAAAGCAATCCCATCGGCCTCAAACCGGTTGCTGAAAGCAAGCGTGTGTGGTTGACCACCGGGCTTCGTATAGCACAAGATGCACTCGTGGTGTCCTTCCCGAAAAGCCGTTTGCACCGAATCAGCCACACGCATCCGTTGGTCTTCATCAGTATGGTTCACCACGATACGGTCCACAAGCACCTGTAGCGAGTCAGGCGTCTTGTCCTTAACGCTCCCCCGCTCCAGCAAATCCTCTATTTTAAACACTTCGCCTTCAAACAATACACGCGTAAATCCCTTTTGCAACAGTAAGCGCAGCGCCTGGGGCAGCGATTGTTTCACCGGCTCAGTGTAGCATATAAATACTTTGGCGTCCTGTGGCAAAGCGTAAACAAAGTCCACTACATCGCGCACTTCGTGCTTGGCAACTTCTCTGCCCGACACCGGAGAATAGGTGCGCCCCACCCGGGCAAACAAAAGCCGCAGATAATCGTATATTTCGGTAAGGGAGCCAACCGTGCTACGCGAAGAACTGCCGCTCACCTTCTGCTCAATGGCAATAGCCGGGCAAAGCCCTTTGATGTAGTCCACATCGGGCTTGTCCATCCGGTTCATAAATTGCCGGGCATAACTGCTGAGCGACTCCACGTAGCGCCTTTGCCCTTCTGCGTACAGCGTATCAATGGTAAGGGAACTTTTGCCCGAGCCGGATACCCCGGTAACAACCACCAGCTTGTTTTTGGGTATCTCCAGCGATACGTTTTTGAGGTTGTGTACCCTGGCGCCCCGTATAAAAATTTTTTGTGGCCCGATATTTGGTATATTAAAATTAATTTTTTTATCTTTGGTCATAATAAACTCATTAACGCCTATAAACGAAGCTCTACCTTACAAGTTTATCAAACACAAAAATATCTTTTCGGGCTTCATTTCTACTTAAATAACAGGCGACATTTGTACATTACGGCAACGCCGGGTGTATAGCCAATATGGTAATACAACCTGCCGGCGCTTCCGTAAATGCGCAAATGTACCGTCAGCAAACTAAACACTTAAAACACAAGGCCTATACAGCGCAACTCTACGTTTTTGAAACCCATTTGTTCACCTTAAAAACGCAGAGCCATGCGCACGCCACATCAAAACCTTACCGACCAAGAGCTGGTACAACTGTACCGCGAGGGCAACCATGCGGCAATGGAAATCCTCATCAGCCGCCACAAAGACAAGGTATTTACGAGCATTTACCTGTTGGTACGCGACAAGTACCTTGCCGAAGACCTCTTCCAGGAAACGTTCATTCGCGCCATTGACTACATCCGCACGGGCCGTTACAACGATGAGGGCAAGTTTTTACCCTGGGTGATGCGCATCGGCTACAACCTCTGCATTGATTACTTCCGCAAAATCAAGCGGAGCGCTGATGTGGTCACCAGTAGCGGTGATGACGTATTTAAGTTTCTGAAGTTTGAAGACACTTCGGTGGAAGACCACCTGGAGGTGGAGCGCTTCGAAAACCGCATCAAGGAGTTGATAGAGCAACTGCCCGAGGAGCAGAAAGAGGTGGTAATTCTACGCCATTTCTTTAATTTCAGTTTTAAAGAAGTGGCCGAGTACACCAAGGCCCCGTTGAACACCTGCCTGGGGCGCATGCGCTATGCTCTTATCAACCTGCGCAAAATGATGGAAAAGCAACGCCTGGCAGTTCGTTAGCGAACTGCCCTTACACTATTTGACTAAGCATCGGCTGATATGCCGGTGCTTTTTTCTTTTGCGCAATTAATACGACACGCGGTATTCAATCCTCGATACTGAAAAAATTAAAACTCAACCTCTTTACGCAACATCATCAATACGAGAACTTCCAGTTTGAAGCTTTGCAATAAAATGACCGCACATACTACCTGTTAACCAACACTCATCTCTGCTTATCAGCGAACAGTTTTATTAAAACATCTCCAAAATACCACGAAACTTCAGCAGAGGTCATCATACAGGTAACATTTTACCATAAATCTTATACCATTCAACCATTTCGCGCACACCCTCATGCACCGGGCAAGCCGGTGTGTAAGAAATGGCATGGCGCAGCCGGGATGTGTCGGCATGCGTACGGGGCAGCTCGTTTACAGGCAAAGGAGCATAGCGAACGTCCGGCTCGCGCCCGAGCTGCCCGGCAATTTGTATGAGGTATTCTTTAACCGATACCGGGGAGCCATGACCTATGTTGTAAATTTCATGAGGCACAGAAAGATGTTCCCACAGTTGTACCTCTATAATGCGGGTAATGGCATTTACTATATCTGACACATGCGTGAAATCGCGATACACTTCCCCCTGGTTGTAAAGCGTGCACGGCTCGCCACGTTCCAGCGCGCGCATAAATTTCCAGGCGGCCATGTCGGTACGCACCCAGGAACCGTAAACTGTAAACAACCTAAGCCCTATGCTCCGCATGCCGAACTGTTCGGCATAATTGCGCGCAAGCTTTTCTCCATAAAGTTTTGTTTGCCCGTAAAACGAAAGGGGCTGAGGGGCTGCCCGCTCCTCGCGGCATATCTCATCCATCGGGCTATACACCGATGAACTGCTCGCATACAGCACACATTGCACTCCTTTAGCATGGCAATGTTGTAATAAATTGGCAAAACCCGTTACGTTGGTATCAAAATACAAGTCGCGATGATGCTCCGATGCGGCTATCCCCGTACAGGCAGCCAGATGAATAACCACCTGTGGATGTGTTTGCGCAATAAATTTGCCGAGCGATGCGTGGTCGCGAATATCAACATCGCGGTATTGAACACGCTCCGGTAAATGTTTGTGACGCAAATGATGAATGGTACCCTCGGGGTATGCAAGGTCAATTCCCCAAACATCGTAATTATCGGCAAGGCGCCGCGCCAAATGAAACCCCACAAAACCTTTTATGCCCGTCAGCAAAATGCGCATCGTCATGAATTCTCCGGCTGCAAGTAAAAGAAATTTGCCGCGTTTCTACCTTGCTCACATATAATTTTTTGAGCATGCGTTTAGCCAAGCTTTTTAATTAATATGTTTTTCTTAAGATATATCGGTGATGGAGTTGTATTGTATTTACGAATAATTATGAACGTAATTTA
>JANWXI010000093.1 GCA_025057415.1 Chitinophagales bacterium | reverse complement strand
CTATCCGGGGTTTTTTTTGTGCTTTTTTTTTGGGGTTTATTGGGGGTCCGTCCCCAAACGGCGCACGACCCGCGAAGTTTTTATCAGTCGGATGGCTCAAAGCAACTGACCGCTTGAGAGCGCGCCAGCCGGGTGAGGGATGCGAAGGGCGCGAGCGCAGCGAAGCGGCCACGCCCGTGCCTTTGAAAAAAAACTTACGGGCGGGGCGGGAGCGTAAGCGTACCCCGTAGCAAGCCCGACCCCGCTGCCTTGCATGGCTTGGCAGCGGGGGCACCCCATAATAAAAAGAATTTAAGCAGGCGGTTAGGTATCTGAGTAAAATTTACATACTTGATGTATTCTGTGTATCTGGAGTGTGTTTTCTGATAATAGAAAATGTAGTGGTGTTTGAAAATATTTTAGGAGTTTTAGCCGCCATAACGCAACGTGTTTGCGTGGTTGGTATTCTTTCTGTTTGTGCCTGTTTCAATGCGAACAATCTTTTACAAACCGAAACCGGCTCAGCAATTATGGCGAATAGGTCAACGGATTGCGGATGAGTTTGTGTTGGAATAAGCAGCAAAGAATTTGTTCACAATCGCTTTTCGGGTTGATACTTGTAAAATGTTTACGCATAATTGTAAGCCATCGGGTGTGAGCATCAAACCAAAAGTACAAGGGCGATGGCTAACGGCTCGTTTCTTCTTTAGGGCGTGTGGCAATTATCAAATAATGACAAAAAAGCGAACCGTTTTTTACCGGTGATACATTTAATATTTTAAAATTCCGTTCTGTCAAAAGGCGCATGTATTCATCTAAAGAATATTGGTGAGGATGCAACAGGTCAATCGGAATAAGCGATAACAGACGCATAGCCCATTTGTAGCGGTGTGCGTCAACCGTAATTACCAAATGCCCGCCAGGTTTCAGCGCATTGCGAATCACATCCATACATCGGTTAAGGTCGCGCACATGGTTTATCACATTCATGCAAAACACTGCATCATAAGCCCGGTCGGGTATCCAGTTTTCCAGTTCGCTACGGATGAAGGTTACTCCCGGATACGCTGTGGGTGAGGCCATCTGTAATTTGCCGGAATAAATGTGCCAAAGGGGGTCAACGGCTGTTACCTTACAAGGCAGATAAATAAATACGCCTGCCGGGCCGCAGCCCAGGTCGGCTACCTCGGTATCTTCATCAATTTGCAACAGGGATAAGTAAGGGGCGAGGAGCTTATCCCAATAGGTTCTTTTCCAGGATAAGTACGCCTTTTTGTCTTTGTCGCGCAGATAATGGCGCCACCAGCGCCACTCCAGGGCCTGAGCGATGCGCCAGCGAAATTGCATATCCACATTAATGTTAAGCGGTATCCACACCAGCCAAAAATATTTTTTTTCATTAGCAGGGTTGTCTAATTTTGCAAACAGTTGCAGGTGCCCGGTCGCTCTTTGCTGAAAGGCGAAGGGAGGAAAGTCCGGACAACACAGAGCACCGCACCACCTAACGGGTGGGGAGGACACACAACGTTCTTACAGACAGTGCCACAGAAAATAACCGTCCGCCACAGGCGCGATAAGGGTGAAAACGTGCGGTAAGAGCGCACGTCCTGCCGGTGTAAGCCGGCAGGAGGGCAAACCTTGCGGGTTGAAAGCTCACATATACCGGCGCCCGAGGGCTGCTCGTCCGATTGTACGCCGGGGGGTAGAGCGTTACAGGTGCCGCGCGAGCGGTATCGCAGAGAAATGACCGGGGGTATGCACAGGCATACTACAGAATCCGGCTTACAACCTGCAACTATTTTTTAGATAAACGACCATATTTAAAACTAAAGCGCTATGCCTAAAATCTTAATTGCCGATGATGAAAAAAGCATTCGTAAAACTCTCCGGGAAATTCTGGAGTTTGAGAGTTACACAGTAGAAGAAGCCGCTGACGGCACGCAGGCGTTTGAGTCGCTTAAAGAGGGCGGGTACGACTGTGCTCTGCTGGATATTAAGATGCCGAAAATGGACGGCATGGAGGTGCTCGACAAACTGCGCGACACCGACTGCGATACGCCTATTATTATGATAAGCGGGCACGGCACTATTGAGAACGCCGTGGAGGCAACTAAAAAAGGCGCTTATGATTTTATTCAAAAACCGCCAGACCTGAACCGCCTGCTGGTGACTGTGCGCAACGCATTGGAAAAATCATCGCTAGTTACTGAAACAAAAGTGTTGCGCCGCAAAGTGGGCAAGATACGCGAAATCATCGGAGAGTCACCAGCCATACAAAAAATTAAAGATACGATTGACCGTGTGGCGCCTACTGAAGCCCGCGTGCTCATTACCGGTGAAAACGGCACCGGCAAAGAACTGGTAGCCCGCTGGATACATGAGAAAAGTAACCGTCGCAACGGGCCGCTCGTAGAGGTGAACTGCGCTGCCATTCCGAGCGAATTAATTGAAAGCGAGCTTTTCGGTCACGAGAAAGGCGCTTTTACATCTGCCATCAAACAGCGCATCGGAAAATTTGAGCAGGCAAATGGTGGCACACTGTTTCTGGACGAAGTTGGCGATATGAGTTTATCAGCTCAGGCAAAAGTGCTGCGCGCTTTGCAGGAAAACCGCATTACCCGGGTGGGTGGTGATAAAGATATTTTGGTGGATGTACGCGTAGTGGCTGCCACCAATAAAGACCTATTGCGCGAAGTAGAGGAGGGGCGCTTTCGTTTAGACCTCTATCACCGTTTGAGTGTTATTATCATTCACGTCCCTTCGCTCAACGAAAGAGCCGAAGATATCCCCCTCTTAGCGGAGAAATTTGTGAAAGAAATTTGTGAGGACTACGGCATTCCGAAAAAAATCATCACGCCCAAAGCGCTGGAAGAATTGCGCGTGATGCGCTGGAACGGCAACATCCGCGAGCTGCGCAACGTAATGGAGCGGCTGGTTATTCTCTCTGACCAGAAAATCACCGAAGCCGAAGTGCGAAACTATGTTACCAATACACAAGCCAAAGATACCCCTACCGACCTGTTTGAGCAATTTGACAAGTTTCAGGACTTTAAGGAACACATAGAGAAACTCTTTATAGAGCACAAACTAAAAAAATACAACTGGAACGTTTCCAAATCGGCAGAGGTATTGGACATTCAGCGGAGTCACCTGTACAACAAAATAGAAAAGTATGATTTGCGCAGACAATGACGTGAATTTGTTTTGCAGGTAAACGTTCACAAATCCAGCGTATCACACCCTTAACAAGTATTTTTTGTGGAAGACAAATACCTGCAGCGAGGCGTTAGCGCCGGTAAAGAAGAAGTACACGCTGCCGTCAGAAGTCTCGACCAGGGACTGTATCCGGACGCTTTTTGCAAAATCTATCCCGATTGGCTTGGCGGTGATGCGGAGTGGTGTAATGTGATGAGCAGCGATGGTTGCGGCACGAAATCCGTATTGGCGTATCTGTATTGGCGCGAAACCGGAGACCTTTCGGTATGGCGTGGCATAGCACAGGATGCCCTTGTCATGAATTTAGATGACCTGGTGTGTGTGGGCGCCACGAACCGTTTCCTGCTTACGAGTATCATTAACCGAAACAAGCGCCTCATTCCCGGTGAAGTAATTGCAGAAATTATCTCCGGCACACAGGCATTTACAGATACCATGCGCCGCTTCGGTGTTGATATATTGCTCACAGGAGGCGAAACTGCCGATTTGGGCGATGTGGTGCGCACCGTAATGGTAGATGCGTCTATGGCAGTGCGGATGCGGCAATCTGATTTAATACTTACAAAACGCATTTGCCCGGGGGATGTAATAGTGGGTTTGGCAAGTTACGGGCGTGCCGTTTATGAAAATGAATACAACAGCGGTATCAGCAGCAACGGATTGACCAATGCACGCCACGATTTACTCAGCAAACGGTACGCTGCGCAGTATCCCGAAACCTACGACCCGTCACTAAACAGCGATGTGGTTTATACCGGCTCCAAGGGCCTGCTCGATCCTTTACCCGGCACCCCACTTACCATCGGCAAGGCACTTCTTTCGCCCACGCGCACCTTTGCTCCTGTAGTAAAAAAGATTTTGCAGGAGTTGCCCGGTAAAATTCACGGAATTATCAACTGTACCGGAGGCGCACACAGTAAAGTGCTGCATTACATAGCGGGACTTCGGGTAGTGAAAAACAACCTGCTGCCCGTACCACCATTATTTGAATGGATACAACGCGAAAGCGCTACACCCTGGAGCGAAATGTACAAAGTACTGAACTGCGGTACCCGTATGGAGATTTATACCGATGCCGCACATGCCGATGCTGCAATAATGATTGCTAAGGAGTTTAATGTTGATGCACAGGTAATCGGGTATGTAGAGGAGGCGAGAGAGAAAGAGGTGCTGCTCCGCACTCCACAAGGGGAATTTACATATCACTGACGCGCAATATGAATTGGCTGTAATACCATAAACCTACCGCGTTTACATTACATTCGCAACTTCAATAACAGGGCATGAAAAAAGTGAAAGTAGGAACTGTGCAAATGAGTTGTGTACGCGATAAGCAAGCCAACTTCGCAAAAGCCGTGAAAGCGATTCGCGAAGTGGCTGCCCGCGGGGCACAGATTGTTTGTTTGCAGGAGTTGTTTGCATCGCTGTATTTCTGCGATACGGAGGACTACGAAAATTTCAAACTGGCGGAGGCGGTGCCGGGTCCGGGCACCGAGGCGCTTGGTAAACTGGCGGCTGAGCTGGGCGTGGTAATTATTGCCTCATTGTTTGAAAAACGCACCGAGGGGTTGTATCACAACACTACAGCAGTGCTCGATGCCGATGGAGCATACCTGGGTAAATACCGCAAGATGCATATACCAGACGATCCGGCTTATTATGAAAAATTCTACTTCACCCCGGGCGATATGGGGTATAAAGTTTTCGCCACGAAATATGCAAAAGTGGGTGTGTTGATTTGTTGGGACCAGTGGTATCCCGAGGCGGCGCGCATCACTGCATTGATGGGCGCTGAAATTCTCTTTTATCCCACCGCCATCGGTTGGGCATCTTCGCAGGATGATGCAACCAATCAGGAGCAATACGAGGCATGGCAAACAATTCAGCGCGCACATGCCGTAGCCAACGGCTTGCATGTGGTAAGTGTAAACCGGGTAGGCACCGAGCAAAACGGAGCTATGAAATTCTGGGGTGGCAGCTTTGTGTCAAATCCCTTTGGGCGATTGCTCTATCTGGCTCCGCACGATAGAGAGGAAAATGCCGTAGTAGAACTGGACCTCAGTGAAACAGATTATTACCGTACTCATTGGCCGTTTTTGCGCGACCGCAGAATTGACTCTTACCAGCCCATCACAAAAAGATTTTTGGATGAGGGATAAAAACTAAACGCATCTGCAGAAGAAACAGCAAACCTCATCGCAGCAAAGTGATATTCCCCTTTTGAAACTTGCGGGTATTAGTGGGTAAATGTTTTACAGTCAGGTAATATACGTACGTTCCTAAAGGTTGCGATACACCTTTGTAAGTGCCGTCCCAGCCCGTAGTATTGGTACTCCACTCATACACCATTTCGCCCCAGCGATTGTAAATGCGGAATTCCTCCACCTCTACATCACTCCTTAGCAAAGGTCTGAAAAGGTCGTTTACACCATCACCGTTTGGCGAGAAGGCAGTGGGCACAGCAAACAGCATAGACGGTTCTTTTACAACAACTAAAAAAGTATCGGTTCGCTTGCATACGGGTTCCGTAGTCGTGAAATGAAGGGTGTAAGCAGTTGTAATCTGGGGCGCTACTACCACGGTGGTTTGGTTGCCACCCGATACGATACCCTCGTTGGGTGACCAGGTAAAACTTGCCGGAGGTCCGTTGTAATTAGCGCTGAGCGTAACGCTCTCACCGGCCTCTATAGGCATGGCCTTATCTGAAGTAATGTTGTATGAGACAACAGGTAATATGGTGATAGAGTCGTAGATTATTACACTGTCACATCCCAGTTCTGAAGGAATAACCGTGCGCACTATGGTGGTGTCATGATAATACCATACGTTGTTCACCTGCACACTGTCGCATCCCTGTAAGTAATTTCGCTGTTCAGTAGGTTTGATGACTTGTAGTTCAGTTACAATGATACTGTCGCAGCCGTTCGTATTTGCGAGCGTATCGCGGTAAATTCCGCTGGTAGTTTGGAATGTACCACCAACATAATAACTCTCACCCTCCTGTATGCAAACCGCTTTGCTGAAAGTGGAAGCCGGTAAGATGGTTATGTTAACAACGTGATATATGCTGTCGCATCCCAGTACGGAGCGGGTCGTATCGCGCAAAACAGTAGAGGTGTAATAAGTAACTCCGTTGTAGTTGTAACTTTCGCAGCCGGTGTATGTTTCCGTAAGTGTAATTGTGGATATTACCTGTAAGTTAGTGATGACTACGCTATCACAACCGGACGATGATGAGAGTGTATCATTGTAAATGCCGGAGGTAGTTTGCCATGAGCCACCCGCATAATAACTTTGTCCGCTGAGAACACAAATCTGCTTGTAGGAGGGCGGAAGTGAAGGTTGAATATTTATTTGCACGATGCGATAAATGCTGTCACATCCCAGCGAAGTACGTATGGTATCTGTAATCGTAGTTGTGTTATAGTATGCTACATTCTGATATACGAAGCCGGGGCAACCGGATAAATTGGTTGTAGAAGTGGTGGGGGAAACAACTCTGAGGTTTGTAATTATCACGCTGTCGCAACCGTTTATGTTTTGCAGGGTGTCGTAGTAAATGCCGCTGGTAGTTTGGTTTGCTCCGCCGGCATAAAATGACTGGCCTGAGTAGATACACACCGAACGATTAGTAACAGGCGATGCGGGATGTACCATGATGTGGGTAGTAATATAAACGCTATCGCAACCCAGCGTTGTTTTCAGTGTGTCATATTTTGTAAAGGATGCAGTATAGGTTACTCCACCCAATACTACTTGTTTACAACCTGTAAGGGTTTGGCTCTGTGAAACAGGAGAGATTACTCTTAGGTGAGTTACAACAATACTGTCGCAGCCAAATTGATTCGTGTAGGTATCTGTGTAAAACCCGGATGCGGTTTGCGGGGCACCACCGGCTATGTATGTTTCTCCCTGCAAAATGCAACGCCGCACGGTGTCGCGATGTGTGGGGCGGATGGTCAGGGGTAAGGTAATAAGAATACTATCGCAGCCGCGTACGTTTTTCACGGTATCAAGCAGTGTGGTATTAGCCGTATAGGTGACTCCTTTAAATGTGTAAAATCCGCAAGCAGTAACGGGTTGTACAACCTGAGTGGGTACATCTACGTTTACTTTCAGGGTTTCAGTGTCGGGGCAAGCCCCCTGGCTAGTTACAACGTATGTGATTTGGCTTTGTGGAGTGGCTATGGGATTGAGGCAGTTACTGCACGATAATCCGGTAGGTGGGTTAAAGCTCACGCCGGTTACGTTTGATACCTGAACAGATACAGATTTCCCCTGGCAAATCACTGTGTCTTTAAAATTCAGTACAATGGAATCCCTGGGTGTTACCGTTATCATTACTGTGTCTTTGCCAATACATGTGTTACCCGGGCCATAATTTCCGGTTAGCACATAAGGGGTGGTTACGGGTGGAAATACCGAGGGGCTCGGAGATGAAGGGTTGGAAATGTATGTGGCTGGCGACCAAACATAATTAGTACCTCCGCTGGCGCTCAGCGTGGTGCTCTTTCCCGCACAGATGCTTGCGTCAGTGCCGGCGTTGATGGGGTTTGCTAAACGATGAATGCGTATCGTGTCAGTAACACTATCGTTGCAAATAGTATATCCCCTCAGAAAAATAGTAACCGGAAATACTTCATGGGAGGCAAACTGGTAAGTGGTTATTCCTGCAGTATCACTGCTGAAAGTGCCGCTGCCGGCGGTTATCCACTTTCTTGATTTCACGTTAGCTGTTTGGCCGGTAAGCAAAACCGACGGAGTATTGTGGCAAACCGATGTGTCGTTACCGGAGTTGGTCAGGATATTTACAGTTGGCACCGGCACCGGAGCGTTGCAGCCGTTGTTGTAGTAAGTAGCCACGTTATTAAACGAAAACCGAACACTGGCTCCATCGCGTAAATTTGGCGGAGAGTTTTGTGCAATGCCGTTTTGGTCAACCAGTAAATTTGCATCATACGTAACTGTATCGCCACATCCGGGGCCAAAGTTCATACGCAGCGTCCGGAAAGTATTCGGGTTAACGTTGTAGTTGGCAAAATGACCTAAATAATTCCCGGGGCATTGAAAAATTACATACAGCGTATCAGATAGGTTAGCAAAAGAATTTGCAGCTACACACATATCAACCGAAGTGATGAGAAGCACTTTTGAGTTAGCAGGCAACACGCCTCCGGTGGGTTCTAATAAATAACCGCAACTCTGAATAGTGGCGTTCAACGCCGCTACATGCGCTGCCGTGGTTGCATTTTGGCAAATGCCCAGATAAGAGTTATTGGGCCACTGTACATTGAGATTTGAAACTTGCAACGGATTTGGGCCTACCAAAAACCTCACCATTTCATTTTTACCTTCGCAGTTACAGGCAGGTGAATTTGCATTGTTGCATCCACCCCCCGGCACACAGGCATCTACCAGAATACTTTCTATCTCAAAACAGGTCGTGGTGGTCTGTGCCTGCAAAATGTGTTGACCAACCATCCAAACAGCGAAACACACACGTATTATATTTCTCATATTGAACTGACTACGGGTAATTTGTGCGGGCAATTATACAGATGCTCCGCAAAAAACACCTGATACCAACATTAACCTATTGTAAACTCAATAAAAATTTCACTTGCCGGATGTGTTAAGTTTAGTGTCTATAAAACTCAGTGGCATAAGTTATAACCTGACACAGCTCCGCTCGTTGCTTGTTCCGGTATGACTTCTTGGAGTGTACTGTTGCGTAACTGTTAGGACAGGGTAGAAGTATGCTTTTCAACTTTGTGTTTGAATGTGCTTCTAAACACACGCTTAACAAGGTTTTGCCTCACACATAGTGGAATTATTTTGGAGACAAAGATCTGATTGATGTAACACTCAATATTTATAATGCATTTGTTCTTGCCTTGAGGGTCCAATAATTAACACATTATTGGCAAGAGAATATTTCAATGAGTAAATTAAACACTCATCAGATGGTGATACCACAAAATTATCGTGCATCAGCATGCACATACAACAATGCGCCATTGCATAAGATGTTTGCTGCCTGGCTCATCACCTCGCGGGGCAATGCCGGGCACCCGAAACTTCTCCCGAGGCGTCCGTGCTCGGCAATGAATGTCTCCGATACGTAATCGGCTCCGTGAATAATTATCTCGCGTTCGCGCGCTTTGTCATTTATGCCGGGCTGCAACCCCTCTAACAGCAACGCTTGTCCGTGTTTGGGGCTATGGATAATCTCTCCTATGCGAAAAAAACCCAAACTGCTTTTCAGCGATTTCGGCTCGTTGGAAAAAGAGGTAGCCATTAGTTCTCCTGAATTTTTTCCATGTGCCACCAGCGATTTCAATAACAGTTTGCCCTCCGCTATATCAATTACAAAAAAACGTATTGCCGTGGAGGGTTTTGTAAAATCACAAATGGCTATTACCGGCTTTTCGGTGCCGTAACGGGAGTAACCGGTAACAGCTTGTTGAAACGCCTCAAAACTCAACTGTCCGTGCAGCCCGCACTTTTCGTAAAGGGCCGGTACAGAAGGAATATGTACCAGGGGCGTATTGGCAGATTGTATCACTACGCATACCCCGAGAGCGCAAACCATCACCGGTATCAAACGCTTGTACATAACACAGTACCTGCTCTTTTGGTTAAAACGAATTACAACTTCAATAATTTTATGATTTGTTGATGCGAAACGCCCCGCAGGTGCAGGTAGTAAACGCCGGAGGGTAAATCTGCTGTGGCATAAGTATGGGTATAGCCAGGGAGCAAATGAGCGTCTTTCCAGAGGGCTTCGCCAAGTTGGTTGTAAAGTATAACACGCATCGGTTCCGGCACACTGATTTGGAAGTAATCTTTAACCGGATTTGGAGAAAGAGTGATGCCGGCATACTGCATATTGTGTATGCCGATAATATTTACATTCTGCACGTTGGCGCTGGTAATGGACTCGCATCCGTTACCGTCAGTAACGGTTACATTGTAAACACCTGCGGGTAAATTTACGGCTGTAGGAGTGGTTTGCGGTGGAGTGCTGCTCCACATAAAGGAGTAGGGAATCATTCCTCCGCTCACATACACAGTGGCTGTGCCCACACCGGTATTGTTGGTGTCGGGTGTTGTGGCGGTAGTAAGTGAGGGCGGTGCATGGACCAAGATAGCCAATTGTTGTACGAGCGTATCGCTGCCATAGTTGTTTGAGGCAATCAGGGTAACGTCATAATAACCCGGTGTGGTGTACAGTACCTCAGGCGCCTGGTCGGTGGAAGTGGCGGGCGTCCCGCCCTGAAAAATCCAGTACAGCGATGTGGCGTTGCAGGCGCTTTCATTTTGATAGATGACCGTATTGCCCGGACACACGCTCAGCTTATCCTGCGAAAAATTAGCTACTACCGGATTCACGGTAATGTATGCTGTTTTGGTTGTGGTGTTTGAGCCGGCTGCGTTCGAAACCGTAAGGGTTACAGAATAAGTGCCGGGGGTATTGTAAGTAACGGTGGGGTTTTGCAGATTAGAAGTACCGGGGCTTCCGCCCGGAAAAGTCCATTGCCATTGCATGGGAAGGTTTGTGCTCAAATCGCTAAAAGTTACCTGCTGACCGGCACAAATTTCGGTAGCACCCGCTGTAAAATTAGGCGTGGGCGGTACAGCGGCTGCCGAGGATGAGTCAACTATTCGAAATACATCAATACCTGCTTCTACGAGATGACCGTTTGAGGTGTCGAAGGTACGCGCGCGGAAGTAAACATTTGCTCCCGGGTTAGGGATGAATTGTTTGATGTTGTAAACTCTGCCAATCCATTGATTGGTGTTGGTTCCCGCGCTTATTTTTTCAATAACAACTTCCTGATTACCATTTATTAAAGAAATTACTAATGAGTCATCGGGTGTACTGTTACCGCCTGCGTTGAAAAACCAACGGTGGTAAAACAAAATCGGGTTGGCGAGTCCGCTCAGATTCATTGCCGGCGAGGTGAGGATGGTGTTGCCGCCGTCCACGTCATCGCTGCCCGCCTGGCCTCCGCCATTGCCGGTGATATATGCCTGTGAGCCAAAATCGCCCGTTACATCAGCGCCCGGGTTGCTGGGAACAGTAGTGCCACCCGAAGTGTAACTGGTGGCTACGGGTACATCGCGCACCCACGCGCCGGTAGTAGCTGTGGATGATACACTCCAACCATAGTCAAAGAGAAAATCATCATAATAACCGGGCTGAAGTGGAACCACAATTTGCGGTGACGAGGGTGAGTAGAGTTGTGAACTCACATATTGCGTAACATAACCCCATTTACCGGCATACACGTTGTAGTTGCCTTGTTGCAGGTTTGGTATGGTAAAATAACCGTTGCTGTCGGTTACGGATGTATAGTCAGCGGGACCATCAAAAAGCACCTGGGCATTGGCGATACCTTGGTTGGTAACGGCATCTACCACCCGCCCTGTGTACGAAAAGGTAACCGGTACGGAACATACAGTGCTGGTGAGTAAGCTGGCTCTGCGAGGGCTGTTAGTCAGTACCGTCCACATACGTGTTTTTTGACAATTCGTAAATATGTTCATACAGGCATCGTAGCTATAGTCCATGTAATTCTCCACCATGTCTTTCGGGTCGGGGTTTCCATCGTTGCAACTGTTCACATTCGGGCAACCGTAGTTGGGTTGTGCAGCCATGGGGGTATCGTTACAGTAGTCATTTCCGCACTGGCTGTCGCCCCATATATGGCGCAAACCCAGCCAGTGGCCTATCTCATGTACGAGCGTACGGCCGAGATTATAAGGAGCGTTGCTGCTACCGCTCAATCCTACCGTAGTATGCCTTACCACAACCCCATCAGTGTTGGCAGCGCTGCTGCCGCCCAGGCCAGGCAGCCCTGAACCGGTCGGGAATTGTGCATACCCCAATAAGTTAGATGAGCTGCCTCCAAATACTACCGACCACACATTCAGATAGCGATTCGGGTCCCATTGCGTTTGAGGTTTTAGTGTGGAGTTAATGGTTTGCACATCCCAACTGCTCTGCGCATAGTACACGCGGTTAATCCCCGGCTCGGCAAGTATGTTACCGTTGGGGTCCACTACGGCCGGACAAAACTCTATTTCACAATCAGCTCCGGCAGGGTGATTGTTATATCCGTTAGTACCGAATTTTTTGCGAAAGTCGTTATTCAACACATCAATGGCGCTGGCTACGCGCGTGGCAGCAATGTTTTCATTAGTTCCCACCGGGTCGCCATTATGCACAATGTGAAAAATGACCGGTATAGTTACTACGGCGCGGCTGCCGCTTTTGTATTCATCGGAGTTTACATAAACAGCAATCTTTGCCTGCAACCAGCTTTCAAAGTCATCTAAACTTCCTATCGGCTGTGTGGCGCGAAGCATGGAATCATACTCCATCGTGTAACAGCGTACAAAATTCTCTTGTGCTGTAAGAGGTGTGGACAAAAGCCATCCAATGGTCAATAAGCAAATTTTTTTCATAGTTGAGTTAAAGCGCATACGAAAATATAAAATAATGATTGTTTTAATTGTACAAGACAAATAAAAACTGATTAATACCGTGTTAGTTTTCATAACTGCGTTGTGTTTTACTTCAAAATTCTAAATCACCACGGGGCAATTACTTACCAGATTTATTATGGGGTGCCCCCGCTGCTGCGCTTCGCAGGGCTACGCGCAGCAGCGGGGTCGGGCTTGCTACGGGGTGCGCTGTCGCTCCCGCCGCGCCCGCGCATGAGTTGTTTTTTTGTCTTGTCCTGAAATAGGTTTACACTAAAACCGGTTAAAAATGGATAAGAAAACTAAAAAAATCATTCAGAAAAA
>JANWXI010000092.1 GCA_025057415.1 Chitinophagales bacterium | reverse complement strand
AACGATAATTGCCTGACCAATTATGATGCCTGACTACTATGCTGATGGCAATCTCTGTTAGCGCAATAGCCGGGTGAGGGATGCGAGCGGAAAGCCCGCAGCCCGCGCCCGCAAAAGATCGCGGGCGCGGCGAGGACTTGGAGCGGGACAGCCCGACCCCGCTGCAACGCGTAGCCCTGCGAAGCGCAGCAGCGGGGGCACCCCCAAATTTTTCAACACATAATAAGTGAGTGCACATGATTTGTTGTGCGCAGTTTTTTTTGCGTAGCGACAATTATCGTTTACTTCACCGCAAATTTGGTTTATGGAGCGTGCAAGTGTAGCCGGCGGCAGTTTTTTGTTTACGCGCGCAGAGCCGGCGCGAGTGTTTATCCCCGAGGAGTTTACGCAGGAGCAGCGCATGATTTTGCAAACGGTAACGGAGTTTATGGAGCGCGAGGTGCACAGCATGGGTTTGGGGCGGCTGGCATCGCTGGATGCGGAGAAGGACAGGGAGTTGGTGCTGGAGGTTTTTCGCAAGGCGGCTTCGCTGGGACTGTACGGGGTTTCTATTGATGAGGAGTATGGCGGCATGGGGTTAGATTTCAACACGGGTTTGCTTTTTACCGAAGGATTGGCGGGCGGATTTTCGTTTGCTACAACAATTGGTTGCCAAACGTCTATCGGCTCGCTGCCGATTGTGTGGTACGGAACCGAGGAGCAGAAAAGGAAGTATTTGCCCAAGATTGCCACGGGCGAATACGCGTGTTCGTATTGCCTTACGGAGCCGGGCGCCGGCAGCGATGCCAACAGCGGTAAAACGCGCGCTGTGCTGAATGCGGAGGGTACGCACTACATCCTGAACGGGCAGAAGATGTGGATTACGAACGGAGGGTTTGCCGATATTTTTATTGTGTTTGCCAAGATTGATGACGATGAGAAGCTCTCTGCGTTTATTGTAGAGAAGTCGTTTGGGGGCATAGAGCTGGGCAAGGAGGAGAAGAAGATGGGCATAAAGGCATCTTCAACGGTGATGGTGTATTTTAATAATGTTCCGGTGCCGCGCGAAAATCTGCTGGGCGAGCGCGGCAAGGGGTTTAACATGGCGCTGAACATTTTGAACAGCGGCAGGATTAAGATTGCCGCAGGCGGAGTGGGTGGTATGAAATTCGGCATCAGGAAAACCGCAGAGTACGCCAATACAAGGGTGCAGTTTGGAAAACCGATTGGGCATTTTGGCGCTATCAAACACAAAATCGGAACTATTGCGGCACAGACGTTTGCCATTGAATCGGGTGTGTATCGCACCGGCGCTAATGTGGACCTACGGCACGATGAGCTTTTGCGCGCCGGTAAAACAACCAACGAGGCGAAAATCAACAGTATGCGCGAGTATGCGATTGAGTGTGCGATACTGAAAGTTATTGGCAGCGAGGCGATGTGTAACACAGCCGATGAGGCGATTCAGATTTTCGGGGGGATGGGGTACAGTCAGGAAACGGGCGTAGAGATGGCATACCGCGATGCGCGCATTACGCGGATATACGAAGGGACAAACGAAATCAACCGCATGTTGACGCTGGGTGAGTTTTACAAGCGCATGTTTGTAACCCGTGAGCTGCCTGTGTCGCTCGCCAAATCATTTGTGCCAAGGGCAGTGTTGCGGAACTGGCTGCCCGCCGGCAGCTCTCCCCTGGCAGATGAATTGCGAAGGGTAGATAACCTGAAGGCATTGTTTATGATACTCACCGGCGCTGCGGGCGCCAGATTGCGTGAAAAACTTGTGGATGAACAGGAGATTGTGATGTGCCTGGCCGATATTATGTCGGCTGCATACCTCACCGAGTCGGCTTTTCTGCGCGTATTGAAATTGATGTCAAAGCCGGATGCATCGGAAAAAGAGGTGCATATCAAAAAACTGATGGCACAAATTTACCTGTACGACTCGCTTGAGGTGGCGCGCCGTGCCGCCTCTTACGCAGTGGATAGTTTTGCCGCCGGCTGGCAAAAGTTTTTGCTGCGCAGGGTGACCGGCCTGTTGCTGAAGCCCTATCCTATCAATCCCAAAAATATACGCAGAGAGATAGCCGACTATTTTATGGAAAAGGGCGGTTATTATTTTTAGGTTTTAAATGATGTACATGCAATCGGGTTACTATGCATACAGTTGCCTCACCACTTACTCAGGCAGGAGAAATGCTTTATTTTTATTTTTAATATTTATAACCGGCTTCTGTTTTCTGTTGCCAGCTCAATCGGTATGGCAGGTGTATAACACGAGCAACTCGCCTATGCCCGATAACACCATACGTTGCCTGCACAAAGATGCCACCGGCGCGCTATGGGTGGGTACAGACAACGGATTAGTGAAAATAATTGCGAACCAGTTTACGGTTTACCACACTGCTAACTCCTCGCTGCCCTCTAACCAAATCAGAAGCATTACAACAGACAAAAACGGAACCTTGTACGTAGGAACGCTGCAGGGTGGTTTTGCAGTTTTGCAAAATGATACGTTCACCGTATTCAACACCCAAAACTCAAGTTTACCTGACAATCAGGTGAACTGCATGCAAACTGACACCAGCGGCAATTTATGGGTGGGCACTGCCGGGGGGTTGCTCCACATCACCGATGAGGGCTGGACAGTTTATAATATGCAAAACTCACCACTCGGTTCTATCCACATAGCTGCCATTTACGTTACACCCGATGATGTGAAGTGGATAGGCACAATCAACGGAGGTATTGCCCGTAAAGCAGGCAATCTGTGGAGTATATTCAAGACCACCAACAGCGGTCTGGCAGATAACACGGTGCTCGACTTCAGCGCAGATACAACAGGAAATATTTGGTTTGCCACACCCGCACAGGGCATGGGGATGTTTAACGGTACAAGTTGGTTTTACCGCATTACAGCCAATTCGAACATACCCACCAATGCGTTAACACAGGTAGAGGTAGCATCGGCTACTGATTTCAAATACATCGGTTCTGTGGATAAGGGGCTGATACTATGGCGAAATGCAATGGCATTTGACTCCTTCACGGTAGTTAATTCACCCATGCCTGATAATCACGTTACTTCACTGCTGTTATATGATGACACTACAGTGTATATCGGCACGCTCGCAGGGGGGCTGGTGAAATTTACGGATACACTCGCTGCTTTTTATTTGCATACTCCTGACATTCTTTATGAGGAACTGGTTGTTTACCCCAACCCTGCCGATACGTACATACACCTCGCTGTACCGGATTATTGCTTGGTAAATATTTTTAATATTTATGGACAGTTAGTCAGGCAAATGCAACCCACCGATGGACAACTGGATGTTTCAGCATTGCATGCGGGTGTGTATCGCTTTACAGCGAAGCAGTCAGGGCGAGTGTTTATCGGGAAATTTCTGAAACGGTAAGCAACAGTTTAGAACGGATATCCGATGGCGAGTTGAAACTGACCGGTGCGAAAGGCCTGTGCATTTTCAAATTGCCACCGTTTTCCCTCTACGCGCCGGGGGTCCCGGAGCGGAAAGCCGTAGTCGAGACGTATTACAAAAAAATTAAAATCTAAGCGGATGCCTGCACCGGCAGCCACGGCAAATTCTTTCCAGAAACGTCCGAAATTAAATTCACCGTTCAATCGGTTATCGCGGCGGATGGTCCACACATTGCCGGCATCGGCAAACACAGCGCCTTTAAACCACCGGTAAATGTCAAATCGTATCTCTGCGTTCATTTCCAGTTTGATGTCACCGGTTTGATTAAAAAATCCCACGCTTCGTTTTTTGCCGGTTTCAGGATTGTAAATAGTGGAGTCAGCATAACTGCCGGGCCCGATTTCGCGAATCAGGAAGCCGCGCAAACTGTTAGGCCCGCCCACGAAAAACTGTTTGATAAAAGGCAGCGCGTAACTGTTGCCATAGGGTATGCCTATGCCCGCATAGGTACGCAGGGCAAACAGTCCGTGTTGGCGTATGCGGAAATAATTTCTGAAATCGCCTTCCAGACGAACAAACTGCGAGAAGGGTTTGCGGGCAATCAGGTACAGCGAGTCATTATCGGCACTGCCACGCAAAGCCCGGAAACCTGCATATAATAAATTACCGGCTGCTTCAGCGCTTGTGCGCAGGTACATGTACTTGCGGTCAGCGGCGCTGCGCTGATTATTGTAGGTGAAGGCATAAAACTGGCTGATGGTGACCTGCTCCTCAAAGCTGCTGCGCAATATGGGGTTGAGGTCTAACCGGCGTAAGAACTCTGCCCCTTTTTGCGGCAAGAGGTAAAAGTTGATGACAACCGGATTGAGCACGTGAGCGATTCTGCGCCCGCGCACCCAATCGTAGCCGTACGTGAGGTTGAAGTTATGTAACTGATACAGGAAAGTCACAACGTTATTCGTATCAAAATCGTTTCGTTGCTCGTAGTTATAACCGATATTGAAACGGGTGCGGGGGTTACGGGTTTTTGAAAAAGGTTTATAGCGACTGAAGCCCACCATACGGTTGAGGAAGTACGTGGCAGACACAGCGCCGTTGATAGTGATGGTTTCTACTTTGCGACCGCGCGGAAAGCGCAACTGGGCACCGGCTGCTGCGTCAATTACCAGTTGGTCCGCACGGCGGCTCAGATTTTTATTTTTATAGGAGGCGTTGCCGGAAAAACCGAGGAAGCCCTCATTGGTAATACTGATTTCGCCACCGGTCATAATGCTTTGGCGTTTTGCTGGCGTGAGGGAGATGAAGGCATCCAGATAGTTCCCGGGCACAGTGCGCGAGCGCACCATTTCTACATTGATAAATTTGAAAACACCCATTTGCGTGAGCCGCTGTACGGTACGTATCTCTTTGTCGCGGTTATACCATTCTCCGCGTTTTAACATCATGGCATCAGCCAGAATAAGCTTGCGTAGGATACCCTGTGCGGAGTAAATTACATATTCTGCGCTGTCGCCCGCATATACCGTGTCGCGTGTTATTGCTTCGTTTTGCCGGCCGATGATGAAATCGGTTGTGATGTAGAAATTGTAGAGGCGATATTGTTTATGCGGAGCCGTATCGGAGGGTTGATTGATGTAAACCGTTACGTTTACGCTCCGGTTGCCGGCAGAAGTGTCTAAGTCAAACGTCACATAGTCGCGGCTGAAATAATAAAAACCGTTGTTGCGCAGCAGTGTTTCTATGCGCTCGCGTTCGGCTTTCAGGTTTGCAATATCAAAACGCTGCCCGGTTACGAGTGCAGAGTTTTTCATGTGGCGTGCACACAGTGAGTCGGTGGCGTAGGGTTTGGCAGCCAAACTCACATGACCGATTTTCCAAACCTGGCCCGGCGCCACGCGATAAATAACCGTAGTGCGTTTTTTATGCGTGATTACAGTATCGGTAACATCGGCATAAAAATAACCGAAGTTGAACATGTAATTTTCCAGGGCAACTTCACTCCGGCGCGTTTGTAATGAGTCATAAATCACCGGCGGCTCGCTCACCTTATCAATAAGCCATTTTTTAAACTTCGTAAGCTTTTTGCCCGAGGAAGCGATGTTGTAAAACCACAGGCGCAACGGTAAAACGCCAAACAATTTCCGGTTGGTTTTTTGGATAACAATGGCGGGCAGGTCGGTGCGTAGTTTGTCTCGTTCTTTAGTGGGGAGTTTTCCCTCTATCAAAAATTTATTGCGCACGAGCAAGCTTTGCCCCTCGGGAATTTTTTGGGTAACGCGGCATGAACTCATCGCCAACAAGCAGCAAGCGAGCAGGCAAAATGCCTTGTGATTTCTGAACAGGTTCACGCGCATCCGAAAAACATTCTTTTGCGTAGTATTGTGCACGTCCGGCGCTTATGCTCGCTAAAAGCCAGATTGGTTACATCCGGTCGCTTCACCAGAAGAAATTTCGCCAAAGGTATGGCAAATTTTTAGTGGAAGGCGTTAAAAACGTACAAGAACTCCTCAACAGCCATTTTAATATTGATACAATTTATTATACATCTGCGTATCGGGTGTCTTTACCTGTTAACATCCGCGCAGTGGAGATTTCGGAAGAGGAGTTAAAGAAAATCTCTACGCAAACCACGCCCGATAAAGTATTAGCCATAGCCCATATACCATTGCAGGATTTGCGTTTGCCGCCACCCGATAAGTACTCTTTGTTGTTAGATGGCATCAACGACCCCGGCAATCTGGGTACTATCATCCGCATCTGTGATTGGTTTGGCTGGAGGCAACTGTACCTCTCGCCTCATTGTGCCGATGTGTATAACCCCAAAACCGTGGCAGCAGCGAAAGGTTCGTTGTTCAGGGTAGAGGTGCATCATGTGTCATTACCCGAATTAATCCGCAAATGTAACATGCCCGTATATGGCGCTGTAATGCGGGGTAATAACATTTATCATGAGCCATTTGCAAAAGGGGGGCTGGTAGTAATAGGGAGCGAGTCGCACGGTATAAGTGAAGAGGTTGCCACACTGCTCACGCACAAAATCACAATCCCCGGCAGCGGAACGGCTGATTCGCTGAACGCCGCTGTAGCCGCAGGTATTTTGGTAAGCGAAATTACCCGAAGGTTAACCCATAAGGATTGATTGACTAAACCTGCCGTAGTGATGTAGTGCGCTCTCAAATACAGGGTATTTCACTTTGCAAGTATTTCATTTTTTTCAACTCCGTAAATATACTATGCGCATGTGCATTGTCACTATACTTTATCTTGTACATATTTGCCGCAATAGTAGCGTCTTTACAGTCCATGAGTAATAAAAACATCATCTATCTTTTCTTACTGGGCTTAAGTTGTATATCGCTTACAGTACCCAACCAAAGCCCTATGGCAAAACTGATGCATCGCATGCTTACATATCTTAAAAATGAAAAGCAGCGCATAGAGGCCGACAAACCCCGTCAGAAATTTCCTAAAGAATTTGAAAAAATCAATACTGCCACCGTGACGCCCGGCAAAAAACTCGTTCCGGAACACAGGGAATACGTGGAGAATTTCCGTTCTGCCTTAGCGGCGTATTACAATACCGACCTTCCGCGCCGGGAGCAATTTAACCGCCTGGTAAGTACCTGCATAAAATGCCACGAGCGCGAGTGCCCCGGTCCTGTAGAAACAATCAACAGTCAAAAGATTCCTTGAAGTAAACGTGATGATATGTTGTTCCGAATCAAATTATTTTTTTTATACATAATAATTTCCTGTAATATATTTGCGCAGAGCGGTTTGTCGTGGATGTACGAAGGTCCTCCGGTTTTTCACGGCGCCCAGGTAGTTGGTAATCGGCCGGGTACACCTTTTCTGTTTACCGTGCCCGCTACGGGTGAGCGCCCCATCACTTTTTCGGCTGTGGGCTTACCGGACGGACTGCACATAGAACCAACCACCGGCATCATACGCGGTACCGTACAAAACGCCGGGGAATATCCGGTGACCATCACTGCTCAAAATGCTAAAGGTAAAAGTGAGCACGTTATCCGACTCATCATAGGCGATAAGTTGTGTCTTACTCCTCCGATGGGATGGAACAGTTGGAATGTATTCGCCCATAACATTGATGAAAAGCTGATTATGGAGATGGCTGACGCGATGGTGAACAGCGGCATGCGCGATGTGGGTTACCAATATATCAACCTGGATGATTTTTGGCACGATACAGCACGCGCGCCTGATGGCAGTCCCCGTGCGCACCCCGAAAAATTTCCCCGGGGTATTAAATGGCTGGCAGAATACGTGCATGCCAAAGGTCTGAAACTCGGCATTTACTCCGATGCCGGACACAGCACCTGCGGAAAATGTTTTGGTAGTTACGGATACGAAAACAAGGATGCTGCAGCGTATGCAGGGTGGGGTGTAGATTTGCTGAAATACGACTTTTGTTTTGTGCCATGGCGTAAGAAGGAAGCCGTGAAGCGCTACGCCCGCATGGGCGAGGCGCTCCGCTCACAACCGCGCAGCATAGTTTACAGTATTTGCAACTGGGGGTTATTTGCCCCCTGGAAATGGGGCCCGAAAGTTGGCGGCAACTATTGGCGCACCACCCCCGATATTGTGGACAGTTGGAACAGGAATACGATATGGTATGGAAGCGTGATGAGCATTATCAGGCGACAGAACAAACTGATGAAGTACCAGCGGCAAGGTCACTGGAACGACCCCGATATGCTGATTGTAGGTAACTACGGAAAAGGGAAATCAACAAGCCGAAGTGGTAAATACAATGGGCTTACTGATACAGAATACCAAAGCCATTTTGCACTTTGGGCATTTATGAACGCTCCTCTCCTATCCAGTTGCGACCTGCGCAACATGAATGATGTCACCAAAAACATCCTGATGAACCCGTTGCTCCTTTCTATAAACCAGGATAGTTTGGCATCTCCGCCCGTTTTGCGCGGTAAAAAAAGAGGGGTGTGGGTATATGAGAAAAAGCTCAGTGGCGGGCGGTTAGCTTATCTGTTGTTAAACACCCGCAATCGCGATACACGTTTTATCAATGTATTTATGCCACCTGATGCTTCGGGTACCGATGCCATTTCGCGCCGTGAATTCAGAGGTAACCAAACCGAATTACCTCCTCACGGATGTAAAGTTTTTATCATACATCCATAAGGGCTAAATGTCTGTGGCAAAGAGCAGTTCGAGGTGGCTGCTTTTCATGCCAAACATATCCGCAAGGTTCTGATTGGTGAGATGACCCTTATACATGTATATACCGTTGCGGATACCAGCATCGGCATATAGCAACGGTTTGATGCCGTTCAGTTCACCGCAGCGAAGTAATATGGGAGTAAGAATGTTAGAAAAAGCATACGAAGCTGTGCGCGATACTCTGGATGTGATGTTGGGCACACAATAGTGAATTACGTCATATTTCTTAAACGTGGGCTGTGCGTGCGAAGTAAGACGAGATGTTTCAAAACAACCGCCCTGGTCAATGCTTACATCTATCACAACGCTGCCGGCTTTCATATTGGCCACCATGGCCTCAGTAACCAGTATGGGTGTGCGCCCCTGTTTACTGTGAATAGCTCCGATAGCCACATCGGCTGTTTCGAGTTCCTGAGCCAGAATAGAAGGCGAAATGGTGGAGGTAAAAATTCTGCTGCCGATTTTTTCTTGCAGGCGCTGCAACTTATACACGTTATTGTCAAAAACCGATACAACTGCCCCCAATCCCATGGCAGCGCGTGCGGCAAAGGTACCCACCACGCCGGCGCCTAATATCACCACTTTGGCAGGCGGCACGCCCGAAATTCCCCCCAGCAGGATGCCTTTCCCTTCGTTGGCATTGCTTAAAAACTCCGCCGCCAGCAGAATGACACTATTGCCCGCAATTTCGCTCATGGCTCGTACAAACGGGAACCTTCCCGACTCGTCATTTGTGTATTCAAATGCCAAAGCCGTGACCTTTTTTTTCATTAGCTTGCGGATGTACTCCTCGGTAATGGTAGGCAAATGAAGCGGAGAGATGAGGGTTTGGTTCATTTGCATCATCTCCAGTTCATCGGGTTGGGGCGGAGCAATTTTGATGATTATATCCGCTTTAAATACCTCTTGCGGAGAATCGGCAATCTCTGCGCCGGCTTCGCTATAGTCGGCATCGTGGAAGTGGGAGTCAGCGCCGGCGTTTCGTTCAATAACAATGCGGTGCCCGTTTGCCACCAGCGTGCGCACACTCTCGGGCGTAAGGCCTATGCGATGCTCCTGAAAACTTTTTTCGCGGGGAATACCGATATACAGCCGTGCCTTACGGTTGGCTACCATCACGGGGCTTTCCAAGGGCTCCAAACCGAGTTTGGTTACAATTCCCGAAAAATCTTTCTTTTTCTCTGCCATGCTGCGGGGTATTTAGCAAGGTTGAACAAACAACTAAGGAGTAAAAATAGACAGATGGCGGATACCCTCGTGTATTCGTATGTCTATTTTAACAAACCCATCGGGCAGGTATCGCTCTACAATTTCAGGCCATTCAATAAAACAATAATCCTCACCGGTCCAACACTCTTCAACACCTGCCATCAGCGCCTCTTCGGCATTTTTTACCCGGTACAGGTCTATGTGGTAAATTTTTATGCCGCCAGTTGTTGCGTACTCATTTATGATATTGAACGTAGGGCTTGAAGTGGAGCCGGTTACGTCCAGTGCGCGGCATATTGCCTTGATGAGTGTGGTTTTACCTGCTCCCATTTCTCCCCTAACGGCAAACACGCGTTGTGGTTTCGTAAACTCAAGAATACGTTCTGCTATACCGGGTAACTCGGCCGGGTCATAATACGATATTTCTAAGTGGCGAAGCATGGCCGGCAAGCGCTATGATTTCGGCACTACCACGCCACAGATTTTGTTTCCTTGCTTAACGATTTTAATCCCAAACGTGGCTCCGCTGCTGCTTGCAAAATTAAACTCAGCGGGTGGGGTTACCGCCATTGATTGTTCGGCAAGTCGCTTTGTTTCATCTTCGCTGCCCAACAGTTGTATGGTCTTATTGCAGAAAAAAGATTTTTGAGAGGCATTGTCTGTTTCAAAATACCCAACACCGGCTATTTCCTGCAGGGTGTTGAGCCGAAAGTTACCCTCGTCTAACTGATTGTTGAGTTTAAAACGTTCAAAAGCAAACAATACGGATGATACGAGGACTTTACCGTCAAACTTACCCTTCACCAAAAAATCCTGAGCCCCGTACCGCACAGTTTCAAGACCTACCTGCTCATCGGTGAGGCCTGTGAGTACAATAACCAAATTGCCGGGATATTTGCTGAGCAAGGTTTTGACGGTTTCAACACCGTTGCTATCGGGCATATTCATGTCGCTGAGGATAATGTCGTAAGTATTTTCAGCGAGCAGGTCGAGGGCTGACTTGAGGTTTTCGGCATGCGACACGTGAAAAACCGGTGATGCCGATTCGCCCAGGTAAAACTTCATCAAAAAAGCATCACCCGGATTATCTTCTATTAAAAGCACTTTAAGTTCCTGCGTAGGGTTGTTCATGGGTTTTAGAGGTTAGGGTGGATTGAAGATTAATTACTGGGCAGTTTTACGGTATTGAACCAGAAGGTTTCGACCAGTTTTATGACTTTGGCAAAGTCGTCAAAATCTACGGGTTTGAGTATGTAACAGTTAGCGTGTAAACCGTATGCTTTGCTGATGTCGTGGTCAGCATCAGAAGTGGTGAGAACAATAACCGGAATACGTTTGAGCGCATCGCTGGATTTAATTTCGCGAAGCACTTCAATGCCGTTTTTCTTGGGCAGGTTGAGGTCCAGCAAAATAATGTTGGGTAGAACGGCTTGTGCGTACTTGCCGCGCCTGTTCAGAAAGTCAACGGCCTGCTCACCGTCTGAAACTACATCCAGATGTATATCCAGATTGCTTTCGCGGAGGGCTTCCTGCGTAAGGCGTATGTCCCCGGGGTTGTCTTCAACGAGCAGTATGCGGGGTTTCTCAGCATTTCCGTGCAAAATGTTCATGGCACACATGATGAAATATTATTTTTTGAGTGTAAAGTAAAAACAACTCCCCTTTCCATAGCAGCTATCAACCCAAATTTCCCCGCCGTGCAGCTCCACGATTTTGCGACATATCGCCAGCCCGATACCTGTGCCCTCGTATTCGCTTCGTGCATGCAAGCGTTGGAATATGACAAAAATGCGATGGTAGTGCTTATCTTCAATGCCGATGCCGTTGTCACTCACACAAAACACGTATCTGTTTTCATCTTCTTTTACGGAAATGTGTACTTCGGGGATACGGTCCGGGCTGCGAAATTTGATAGCGTTATCTATCAAATTCTGAAACAAGCGGGTGAGCTGGCTCCGCTCACCGGTTACGGTGGGCAAGTTATCGAGGGTGATTTTTGCGTTGTTTTCGCTGATGCGCTGGGTGAGGTTGATAATTGCGGCATTAGCCACCGCATTAAGGTCAACCGGAGCAAACGGGAGGCCTTTACGGTTGAGGCGTGAAAACTGAAGCAGGTCGCTGATGAGCATTTGCATGCGCGCCACAGCGTCTGTCACAAAGTTCATAAACTCAAAAGTTTCCTGCGGCGGTCTTCCGGTTTCAAGATTTTTTTTGATAAGCTGAATGTAGCTCGAAATCATGCGAAGGGGCTCCTGCAGGTCGTGCGATGCCACATAAGCAAATTGTTCTAACTCTTCGTTAGAGCGCTTTAATTCGGCTGTATAGTTAGCCAACTCATGCTGGGCTTTTTTCAAATCGGTAATATCCAAACAACTGCCCATGTAGCCGGCATAGGTTCCATCGGGCAAATAGCGGGGGGTGCCTATCTCCATTATATGGCGATATACTCCGTCTTTGCGCAACAGCCGGTATTCTAATGAGTATTGCCGGCGTTCTTGCAACAGGTCATTGAGGTCGTTAAATTTATTCAGGTCCTCATCGTGTACAAGTTTTAACCAACCTACGCCTACTTGTTCCTCTAAGGGTTTACCGGTAAACTCCAACCAGGCCTTGTTCAAATAAAAACAAAGATTATCCGGGTCTGTCATCCAAATCATTACCGGAGAAGCATCGGCTAAAGACGAAAAACGGGTTTCACTTTCTTTGAGCAGACCTTTAAGTTGCTCCAGACCATGATTTTCAACGAGGGTGTAAATAATTTTGCCATCCCACTCCTCACCTAAGCGTGTTTCAGATACACGCACCCAAAGTTGACCATTGGTTTTGGTATTGATGCGCGCTTCCCAGCGGTCGGTATTAACATGATAGTTGACCCGTACGATCAGCAGGTCTGTATGGCGCTTGCCGGTTACTTCGCTGCACTGGTAGCCCGTAAGGGCTGTAAAGGCAGGGTTGACGTACAACACCGTGTTGTTTGCATCGGCAACCACAACTGCCTCAGCATAGGGCTCAAAAAGCAGGACTAACTGATCCAGAGCGGTTTGGTACACTTTTGTTGCATTATAGGGCACCATCGGTTTGCCTTTAAACAACGTTACTTACAAAATAAACAATCGCATCGCATACGGCAAGTACCAATCGGCATACGCTTTAATTTACACCAATGCTTATTGCCTCAAATATATAAAACTTTTGTTAATGTGTAAGTTGCGGGGGATGTTTTTAAGGAATTAGAAAGGCAATAATGTACAGACAACCGTTTAATGTTTAGCATAACATACACATCGGGAAAGAGTTTAAAGAAAGTTTGTGCATAAGTTGATATGAGATAATTAAGGTAAGCACACAAATAACTCGTAAAATACCGAATACTTTTTGATGTATTATGGGGTGCCCCCGCTGCTGTGCTTCGCTGGGCTACGCGCAGCAGCGGGGTCGGGCTGACCCGCTCCAAGTCCTCGCCGCGCCCGC
>JANWXI010000091.1 GCA_025057415.1 Chitinophagales bacterium | reverse complement strand
AAGCGGAGTTTTACCAGATACTTCAGGTGTAGTGCAGTAAAGTATTATGGATGTGCCCGTCATAAGCTGAGGGAAGTAGGGGAGTAATTTACACAAGTGGATGCGGGGAAAGGATATGTTGATTTGCTTTACACGGCGTGTTTACGCGCCTGCGCCTGCGGCGCGGGCGCGGAGATAAGTATCAGCAGACGGGCGATTGGGAGGCATCTGACCACGTTATTGTTCTCTGCGCGATAGCCGGGTGAGGGATGCGGAGGGCGCGAGCGCAGCGAAGCGGCCACGCCCGTACCTTTGACATATCAAAAGAAAATTAACGGGCGGGGCGGGAGCGAAGCGTACCCCGTAGCAAGCCCGACCCCGCTGCCTTGCAGCGCTTGGCAGCGGGGGCACCCTATAATAATATATCGGGCAATTAATTGCATCGTAACAACTTAAATTTTTGAAGTAAAAAACAACTCAGATGTGAAAACTAATACGGCACTATCTGGTATTTTTAGGGGTAATTATGTGTTAGTTTCAATGAAATCAATATGATGGTCGGTTATTGAGCGCACACCTTTGACATGCACCCGGCATCCCAAAATTGCCCAAACAACAAATAATGTATTAGTCAATACTTCTGCATGGGGTATGTTCCATTTTAATACCCCTTCAAACAATCAAAAATATGTATTACTGTGATAGTTCCTGACGAATTAAACAGATGTATGAACTTTAAGGTGAAATAGCGCTATGGAGAGCAAGCCGAGAGGAGAAGCATCTGAAGAATAGAATGCTGGGCAAACCTTAAAACCCTAAATGCGAGATGTATTTTTAACGCAGAGGAAGCGGATCTGTCCCAAAATGCCAAAAGCGTTCAAAGCAGGAGCAGAGGAGATTTCGCCATTACAAGTCAGGGCATGTCATACTTACGAAGCAACTTGATAAGTGTATGCAAATCTTTGGGAAGTGGCGCTTCAAAACGCACGGGCTTACAGGTAGCGGGATGAAGCACTTCTAAGCATGTTGCGTGCAAAGTAAGGCGCGAAATGGTGGGTCGCTCCGGTTCATGACCGGCTTTGTAATTTTTTTTAATACTGGAAAAGTAAAAAGCGCCTGCATGCCCATACACCTCATCCACCAGCAGCGGGCACCCGATATGCGCCAGGTGCACCCGTATCTGGTGCGTACGACCGGTTTTGATTTGTACATCCAACAGCGCAGCATGGCGATACTGCTCCGCAACGGTATAAAGCGTAAGCGCTTCTTTACCCCGCGGGTGAACAACCATAGTACCCCGCTTCGAGGAGCTCTCGGCTATCGGAGCGTTAATCTCACCTGAAAGAGCGGGTGGTTTACCCGCTACAACTGCCTTATAGTATTTACCGGCTGTGTGCTCCTGAAATTGCAGCGAAATAGTGCGGTGTGCATCTTCGTTTTTGGCAAACAACACCACACCACTCGTGTTTTTATCAATGCGATGCACCACCCACAGCGCCCCGGTGCGCGACAGCATTAACTCATACAGCGATGCCGGGCGGCTGTACCGCTCGGGTATCACCGGTATGCCCGGCGGTTTATTCACCACCAGTAAATATTCGTCTTCAAACAGTATATCAAAATTTAGCATCGAATGCCTGGGGTGTGATTTTTTGTGCAATTATACACCCTTCGCTTGATGAAATGCGCAAGCTATCCGGAGTTGTAAATCAGGGAAAATATTGCCCGGAGCCCGACTCCTCAATTTATGGTAAAAAAATGTTGGTTATTGCACAGTTAAATTCCCATCCTGATAATCAACGTTAAGAAATCCATACTGAGGCTAGTAACAATAACATAGGGCAATAGAATATTCCTTTTCAAAAACATTAATACAAATTACAATATAATATTTCACCAAGTAGCCGACAACTATTTACCATACAGATGTAGTTAAATAACCGAAAGTTTTAATTTAACCACCCCAAAATACATTATGAGCGGACGCCAATACAACCCCACCGACTATCCGCTGCCGTATGTGATTGAAAACATCAGGGAGTGGCCGATTTACCGCCTCACGGAGCACAAAGAAGATTTTCTGCGCGAAGTGAAAGAGCGCGCAAAAGCACGGTTACTGGTGAAGTTCCCGGGCGAAAGTGCGCTGCGCGATGAGCTGGCGCGCGTGTTGTATCAGGAGCGCATCCGCCTTACCGAGAAGCCCTGGAAAGCCGACCCAAAAGATGAACGGCAGTTTTGGAATGGTATTAAAAGTAAATACCTGAAAATGGGCGAAAGTAGCGGTATTACAGCACAAAAACTGCTGGACGAAATCATTGACCGTTACGCCAACGAGATTGTCGGTTCCTTTGATGTGAACGCATTCAATTTTGCCAAAGCTATCCTGCCGCAGTTTTTCGGGCGGGTGCTGGCAGCAGCGCCCGGAGAATGGTTTAAGACCTTTGCCCGCAATGTACGCACCTTGCATGAAAAAATACCCATTACCGGTGATGTGGAAAAAATACGCCGCCTGGCCACCAGAGGCACACTGGTAGTGGTACCCACACATTTTTCAAACATGGACTCCATCATGGTGGGTTGGCTGTTAAACGAACTCGGGCTGCCGGCTTTTACTTACGGGGCCGGTTTAAACCTTTTCAGCATTGGGCTTCTCTCCTATTTTATGAACCGGCTGGGGGCATACAAGGTTGACCGCAGAAAGAAAAACAGCGTGTATCTCGAAACGCTTAAAATGTACTCTACCGTGGCGCTGCAACGCGGCGCGCACAGTATCTTCTTCCCTGGCGGAACCCGTTCACGCTCCGGTGCGCTGGAGAAAAAACTTAAACTCGGACTGCTGGGTACAGCCGTAGAGGCACAAAAGCTACACTTCAAAAACTACCCTGCCGAAACCGCTCCCCGCATTTACATCGTGCCCTGTATCATCAATTACCATTTTGTATTAGAAGCACCAGGGCTCATCAACGATTACCTGAAAGAAACAGGCAAAGAGAAATTTTTGCGCGAAAACGATGAGTACTCCACCTCCTTCAAACTACTGCGCTTTATGGTCAAATTCATATCTGCCTCCTCGTCACTATCGGTATCGTTTGGCGAAGTGATGGATGTACTCGGCAACCGCGTGGACGATGACGGAAACAGTTTTAATCACCTGGGTCAGCACATACAGGTGAAAAATTATTTTATGACAAAGGGTGAGTTACGCGATGATGAACAGCGCGATGCCGAATACACCCGCATATTGGGCGAACGCATCGTAGAAAATTATCATCGGTATAACGTGGTTCTCACGAGCCATCTCGTATGCTTCACGCTTTTTGAATTACTTAAAAAGAAGTACCCGGGTGTTGACTTGTTTACGCTGCTGCGCACACCCGTTGAAGACATCGCGTTACCTTACCACGAAGTTGCCGATGCCATAAGCCGCTTAAAGGAACGCTTAAAACAAATGTACGATGCCGGAGAGGTGCTCATCTCGCCCGAGTTGCGCTGGAACGTTGACAAAATCATCGAACACGGTATGCGCAACATCAACCTTTACCACACTGCATCGCCCATCGTGCGCAAAGACGAGCACTTCAGCAGCGAAGATTTGCGCCTACTGTATTACTATCACAACCGTTTGGATGGATATGGACTGGATAAATGGGTGTAAATATTTGTACTCTCTTTAACTAACTTCACTACTAATAACATATGTTGCCTTTTTGATTTTATAAAAAAGTAAATGATTGTTGTCCCTTTTTACCCTTAGGCTGAAAGACGGGTGTAACTTTGGGTTAGAGATTTCGTAAAAATATACGTATAGGTATGTAATTACAGGATTCAATATGGCTATCAGATTAAATATAATCGGGATTTTATTGTTTGCAGGAGTTGCAATTTCGTTCTTACCCCCGCCTGATGAAAATAATGAGCACTACAAAAACAAAGGATATTTTTTTGCCATCCTAAATGGCAACATATTTGAAATGCGCGATGATGAAAAGTACAGAGCTGAATTGATATACAGAACCGGCGCATTAGTGTATAATAACGCGAACCTCAAACAAGTTACCACTTCACTCTCATTTTTTGGTAACGAATTCAGGGGCCCTGACGGGAAATTATTCCTGGAAAACATTGAAATTGAATACAGTTTTGATAATGGCACACTAGGTGAACCCCGAAATTTACGTATTGAAGTGCACTACGATCTCAAGGAGTACTACAATGATCCCCAATACTCCAGATTCAGAATTTCAAAAATTGAATGGTCACCTGATAGCACCTATTTTTACCTCTCGGCAGATTTTGATTGTAGGATGTTCAGATGGGGGTACCCGCGCGATAATACAAATAGTTTAAGGCTTAAAGGGAAGATGGTGAACATAGAAGTAACAGTACCCAGGTGGATGAAATTAAATGATACTAAAGTAGTTGCAAGAAATTGATAATTAGGGCTTAAATGAGTTCGTAAAAAGCCCTTAATATTGCCGCTGCTTTAGTGTGTATGGTACTTCCGATTGTAGCATACGGAGATGAAGTGCTCAGAAGGGTGGCTGATAACATATCACCGGATAATCCCCTACTCAGCAACCTAATTGACAACATGTTTGAGACCATGGATGCCAGCAAGGGTGTGGGTTTAGCTGCCCCGCAGATTGGCCACAGTGTGCGCCTGTTTGTAGTTGACTCCAACAAAATGTACGAAGATGACGACCATCAGAAAAAAGAAGGAATACGCGATGTTTTTATCAATGCCCGTTTGTTGGCTGAGGAGGGCGATTACTGGGATTATGAGGAAGGGTGCCTCAGCATACCCGGCATACGCGAGAATGTGTCGCGTCGTTCATCCGTAACCCTTGAGTATTACGACCGCCATTTTCAGAAACACGTAAAAACTTTCAGGGGCTATACTGCCCGGGTGATACAACATGAGTACGACCATCTGGAGGGTATTCTGTTTATAGACCATATCTCGCCCTTTCGCAAACGACTACTGAAGCGCAAATTGGAAGAAATCGCGGCGGGCAAGGCAAAGGTCGAATATAAAATGCGTTTTCCAAGACGTTAACATTTCCAACCTCATCGTAAAATCCATTTTGGGGTTTTGCTTATTTTTCTACTATTGCAGCGCATCCGCTCCGCGGTGTTCCTTCAACTCTGTACCATGGCACGTAAAAAATTTCAGTTAGAGTATATTATACGCTCCTCTCCTTCCATACTTTATGAATTTGTCACCCAGCCGAGTAACCTCGCCCAATGGTTTGCTGATTATTGCGATGCCGAAAATGACATTTACATTTTCGGGTGGAACGGCTCGTATCAGCGCGCCAAACGGATTGAATGGGAAGAAGATGAATTCGTAAAATTTCACTGGGAAGGCAGCCCCAAGGAGGAATTTTTCCAGTTCAGGATTTTCAAATCAGAAATCAGCAACGAAACGATACTGGAAATAACTGATTTTGCCGAAGAAAAAGACATCAAAGAACAAACATTCTTGTGGGATAAGCAGGTAGAAGATTTGAAACACGCCATTGGCGCCTGATGTTTGGAGGAGTTTGCACAGCCACGCAATTTATACACTCTCCCGGCAGATGAAAAAGCTGGATTTACTGTTACTGAAAAGTTTTATCGGTCCGTTTATCCTTACCTTTTGTATAGCGCAGTTTGTGCTGGTGATGCAGTTTTTGTGGAAGTATGTGGATGATTTGGTGGGCAAGGGATTGAGCAACAGTGTATTATTTGAACTGCTACTTTATGCTTCGGCACGTTTAGTCCCTTTGGCGCTGCCCCTCGCGGTATTGCTGGCCTCTATCATGACACTCGGCTCGCTGGGCGAACACTACGAGCTGACGGCAGTACGCTCAGCAGGCGTATCGCTTATGCGATTCCTCCGTCCGCTCACGATTGCCTCTGTATGCATCGGAATTTTTGCATTTGTTTTCTCAAACTACATGTTGCCGAAAGCTAATCTGAAATACAGCGCTTTGTTGTACGACATCCGTCACCAAAAACCCACCGTTGCCATAAAGCCGGGCATTTTTTATAAAGATATTGAGAATGTATTTATCCGTGCCGAAAGCAAGGATGACGAGAACGGCATACTGTACGGTATCACGCTTTACGACCACAGCAGCGGGCGCGGTAACGACCACGTGATTACAGCCGAAAAAGGTATCATGCTGCAGGATGCCGACGCTGCCGTGCTGACCCTGCGGCTCATCAATGGGCATCAATACCGCGAAATGGAACCCAAAGACCCCGCCCGCGATAACCGCGAAATGATTGAAACGCATTTCAAATCATGGGAAAAAAAATTCGACTTATCAGATTTTAAACTTAACCGTACTGACGAAAATTTTTTTAAAGACCTGAAACAAATGCTTAACCTGCAACAGTTGCTCGGAGAAATGGATACTATAGATACAGAAATTGCGCAACAACGCTCAACATACACCGAGTACATTGCGCCCTATTATCATATCCGGAAGTATGCCGGAGATACACTTCCACGGGCGGGTATAACCATTACCGATACTAATCTGCTTACCGCCCTAAACGCTTTTGACGCGAATACCCGCCTGCAGGTATTCGAAAACGCCATGAACCGCGCCAGAAACATTAAAAATTTCACAGAAGTATCTGAAAAACAGATTTTTTACAAAAACCGCGAAAAAACAGGGTATCTAATTGAGGTTTACAGAAAATTTACGCTCTCTGTGGCATGCGTGGTATTGTATTTTATTGGCGCACCACTTGGCTCCATCATCCGCAAAGGTGGACTGGGCTGGCCCTTGTTTTACTCAGTGTTGTTTTTTATGCTGTATCACGTAACTTCCATCATCGGTGAAAAATTAGCTGAAAACGGTGTGCTGAACGCCTTCAACGGCATGTGGCTTTCTACCTTTATACTTTTACCGCTCGGTATTTTTTTGACACTGAAAGCATCGGCCGATTCAAAATTTTTTACAGCCGACTTCTACAGAAATCTCTTGCTTAAGTTGATGGGCAAGCCGGTTATTCCAGCAGCAACCTGAAGGTGTGGTTTACGCCTTCCCCTAGCACATTCAACATGTAAATACCGGGTGCCATACCGCTTAAATTAACCTTGCATACTGCGGAATCACAAATAACCCTGGACACTTCCTGCCCCCTTGTGTTGTAAACACGCACCGTCACCGGATATGGTAACCCGACTAATTGAAAAACTCCTCGCGAAGGGTTGGGGAATACAGTAATGTCGTAAACAGGTTCAGTCAATCCGATGGGGTTGATGCAGAAGTTATAGGAAACAGAGTCGCCAAAATGAGGGCTGCTGAGTTGTGCATAAACCGGTGAACCGCTCTGCCCGGTGAGTTTAAACGTTCCGCTAACTCCCGCATCCGGATCGTACATACCATCTCCATAAGAATCGTAAAAGGTGATTTTGTAACATCCCGGGCCAAGACAAATATTTTCATTGTAAACGTTCCCGCCTGTTACCTGCACGTAAGGTCCGCCAGAAGCCACAATAACATTTTGCGCATCCGTAATGCTCCAGGTCGTTTCATCGCCATACGTATCAGTTTTGATGTATAGTTTGAGAAGCTCAGAACCGATAATAAACGTTTTTTGCGTTTGGTCGTTAGATGTATTGCCATCGGTGGTGTTATTGGGTTGCTGGGTGTAACAAGTAAAAGTGTACTGCCCGGGACTTACCGTAACCTGCGGTAATGTAACATTCACTGAACTGCCTGATGCAAGATTTCCGCTCCAGTTGTAAACGTTATTACTTGCGCCAATCTGGTAGTGGATTTTAACGGATTGCAGGGAGTTGTTACCATAATTGCGGAGGGCGACAACCGGAGAAAATGAAGTAGAACAAATAGTTGAGGTCGGATAGACGATGGAAATAATTCCCGCATCGTTAGCCACCAAACCACTGCACGGAGAGGAAGTTCCGTAAAGCAACGTAATTCCTGTATTATTCGGGTCAAGCCAGGGTTTTAACTGGTAAATATTTGCATTACCGTTGGCAGTCCAGTGTTTACTCATTTTGCCAAACTGGTCAGGATTAGTGGGGGTATTGCAGTACGAGTCACCACCGGTGAGTGTACCTACTATCAGACCGTTTTGATTAAAAAGCGGAGCGCCCGATGAGCCGGGCTCGGTTACCCCGTGACCGTTTACTGTAGCCGACCATGTCACATTCCAGTGAGAGCCGGGCATAGTACCCCATGCAATAGTGCCTGGGGGAGTAGTGTATGTGGAAATTTTCTTAATGTCTCCATTAGGGTGATGGATACACACACCCGATTGCGGTGCGGCGGTGCCAACATTCCATCCGGCATAAAACACATTGTACTGTAAGGGAGGCGTGGATGATAATTTCAACAATGCGAAATCAGAGCCGTTGTCGCCACCATTGTCGTTGCTATCGGCAATTTTGGTGCAGCCGTTGATTATCTGCGAGGTAGGTCCGCTGATGCCATTGCATTGAGATGCCTGATAATTGAAATAAAAGATGTATTGCGAAAATTCACTGGGGCTAGACCCTAATATACAATGCTGCGCTGTGAGAAAATACGGAATACAATTTTGTAACTGATTGTTTACCAGGGCGCCCGTGCAATAACCCTGCCCGCCCGAAACAACCACTATAATACGCGCCACACTGCGCTGCTGGTCTTGCCAGTTGTTACCTTCACTGCATGCCACATTCACCTGGCAATAACTCGACCCACCACCACCCTGCGCCGGCTCCAGCCAGTCAACCCACCGATACGCATAGCCGACTTCATTTATATGTAACACGCCCTCCCCTGCACTAACGTGAGGTTCAAAAAACTCCAGCACGGCTTCATCACCCGGCAGCACACCGGCGTTGAATGCTCTCAGCGAAGGAGTATTTTCATTCGTGTATGCACCGATGAGCACCCGATGATCGGGCGTGTAAACGTGGAGTGTGCCATTGGGTGGTATGTATAGTTTTTCCAATAGGAGCACCAGCCCTTTAGCTCCAGCAGCGCGTATTTTTACACGATACACAGCCCCTTCGTTTGTAACTTCGCGTGCAAAGTGAGTGTGCAAGGAAAGCCGGCACGGAATATTGCGCGAAAACAAGGGTAAAGCCCCCTGCAACTCACGCAACGAATCGGATAATGCTATTTCGGATAAATCGGGCGGTGTAAGAACTACTTGCGGTAAGTCGGTATGCAATAAAACCTGTTGGCTGCGGGGCGGTATGTTGCTGTTGTACTGACCCGTAGCTTGTACCCATAACGTCAGCAACACACAACTAACGACACACCGTGAAAAAAAATTATTCATGCGATGAGATTTCAGGTATGAAAAAAGATTATTTTGACAAAAATTACGTTGCTAAGTTAACAAAGGTGCTGTTATGTCTGAGCCGGAAATTTCGCCCGCGCAAATTAAAAACACAGGCCGTTTGAAACGGTTTGCATTCCGCGCTTTGGCAGCTTTGGCATTTGCCGTGGTTTTACTGGCAACCGCCGGTTTGTTTTTGCAGTCGCGGATACAATCGCTGGTGGTGAAAGAAATAAATAAATATGTAACTGTACCTGTGAAAGTAAAAGAGATTAATTTTTCTTTAATCAAACATTTCCCCTACGCATCGGTTACCTTTGTACAGGTAGAGGTTGATGACCGCTTGCGCGAAAAACAAAAACTGCTGACAGTGCAACGTGTATCGTTAATGTTTCACGTTTGGAGTTTATGGGGTGAGCAGTTGAAATTCAAAAAAATAGAGGTGCGCGATGGTGCGCTGAATTTATTTACCAATGCACAAGGAGCAAACAACTACGATATCTTCAAAAAATCAGATGCAAAAAACGGGAGTTTCTCGGCCAGTTTACAAACCGCATCGCTCCACAACATTCACCTAACTTCCGACATCATCCCACAAAAATTACAACTATCCTGTTTGGTGAACGAATTGAAACTCACCGGAGATTTCAGCGTCAACCGCATAGACGTGAAAACGTCCGTTAACCTTATACCGCATTACGTATCGTTAGGGGGTGAGCGCAAAACAATAGAGAAAAATCTCTCCGGAAAATGCAAGTTGGTGGCTGTATGGCCCGAACAACGCTACACCCTTCACAATGGCGAGGTATCCATAGCCGGTAATCTGTTTCAGTTCAGTGGAAACCTTGTGAATCGTACAAAACAAACAGACCTGCAATTCAACGCCTCTTGCATGGGCGATGATATCGGTAGTTTATTGGGATTATTACCCGATAAACTCCGCTCTGCTTTTGCCACGGTTGACGGCAGCGGTAAATACAACATACGCACTACAGTTCAAGGCGCCCTGAGCCAAAACACACAGCCCCACATTCGCAGTGAATTTGCACTGATGAACGGAGAGGTAAAACTCAGCGCCTTTGGCAAACAACTGAAAAACACAACTATACAGGCAGTGTATCACTCCGATATTAACGGGTCAGATACGCTCAACATCCGTCAATTCAGTTTTACCATTGAAAATTCACCTTTCAGTTTTCGGTTAATGCTTTGCAACCTGCGCAATCCTACATTTGATTTCAAAGCGGAGGGCGAATTGCCGCTGCACGAATTCAACGCGCTTATTCCGGATACTATCGTTCAGGAACTTGACGGAAGAATAACATTTAAAAATTTTCATCTGCGCGGTAAAAAATCTGACTTTGACGATTTAGACAACAGCACCCTGAGTGGGAGCGGTGAAGCAATATTACATGAGGTGGAGGGACGCTTTCAGGACATTACTTATGGAAACATCAATGGTTTGTTGCGATACAAAGAACATTCGTTGGACGCCACCTGTTTTACTCTTAATTTCCTGAGCACCGATTTCACCTTTACCGGCACTATTCACCATCTGTTACCTTATGTTTATCAACTTTCCACAAAGCGGAATGCCGGAGGTATTACCCTGGGTGTGGATGGTGTCATAAAAACAAATTTCCTCAACCTCACGGGCATGCTGGAGGCGTACGATAAAAAGAACCGAAGGCGCACAAGCGATAAAGGCAAAATAAATCTTCGCGAGGTATTCAACATGCGCGGCAATTTGCTATTGCATGCAGGCAAACTGCTGCTGCGCAAAATGGAATTTGAAAATGTTTATGCCGACCTGCAACTTGGCAACGGAGTGGTGCGCATTAACGGTCTTCAGGCAGTTGCTATGAAAGGTAACCTGAACGCGAAAGGGATGGTGGCCTTTACCGAAAATGATGAACTGGTGATAAATGCCGATGTCAGCACGCGTCGCATAGACCTCCCCACCTTGTTTCAGCAATGTGAAAATTTCGGACAGCAAACGCTCACCGATAGGCATCTACAGGGCAATGCAGATGTCACTGCGTCTTTCACCGCCACCTGGAAAAAATACCAGCATATCGACCCCTCGTCCATACGCGCCGTGGCTGAATTTACCATTCGCAACGGGGAGTTGATTCAATTTGAACCGCTTTATGCGGCATCGCGGTTCATCAAAATTGAAGAGCTGCAGCGCATTCGCTTTGCGGAGCTGACCAATGCCCTTCGCATACAGGATGAGGAAATCCTCATACCGGAATTTGAAATTCGCTCCTCTGCGCTTAACCTGATGTTGTACGGCCGCCATCGCTTCGATAACAACGTAGATTATCACTTTAAAATAAATTTACATAAATATTTAGCACAGCGCTTCCGCAGTAAGTTGCGGAATAACATTGAATACATGGAGACCGACCCCTACGAGGGCTTAAATATTCACTTGAGTATGATCGGCCCGCTCGATAACCCGTCATTTAAATTTGACAAGGCAGCCACCCGCAAAAAAATAGCCGATGACTTGCGTAGAGAAAAACAGGAACTGCAGCGTCTTATCAAAAGCATACCTGAACCCACCCATGCTGCGGAAAAAATTCGCGAGGAAAAACACTTTGAAATTCAGGAACAGCCGCAGTTTATAGAATGGGATGAGCCGAAATAATCCACATTTACCCCCTTGATGCGCAATTTGTTACTTTCGGGCTGAATTTGTATGGACGTTTATGCCCGTAAAACGAACCTGAAACTCATTTTGCTGATTACCGGCATTATAATTGGAGCTGCTACCGTATTATACACTAACCACTTAGCCGGTAAGTTGGCTAATGAAGAGAAACACAAAGCCAACCTGTGGGCACAGGCCATAGCCCGAAAGGCAAAACTGGTGCGCTACACCAAGGACCTCTTCACCAAACTCGCAGCCGAAGAAAGAAACAAAGTAAATATCTATGCCCAGAGCACCCGCCTTATACTCAAAACAGACGATGATGAAGTGCTGAATTTTTTTAACGACATCATCACTTCTAATAACGACATCCCCGCTATCCTGACTGATGAGAAAGGTAACATTCAGGGGGCGCGTAATATTGATTTGCCCGACACCGTGAAAAACATCAGCAACCTGCCGCCCCAACTTTTGCAGGAGTTTTCGGTATATCCGCCCATCATTATTGACCTTAAGTTTAGCATCAGCAAAATATATTACAAGGATTCGAACCTGTTTACGAAACTCAAACAAACCCTCAATGACCTGGTGGAAACGTTTATCAACGAAGTAGTACTCAACACCGCAAGCATGCCCGTAATTCTCACAGATGAGAAAATGAACATACTGTACTACGGAAACCTCGACAGTGCACTGGTAAATGACAGCCACAAAACCCTGAAAATCATCCGGGAAATGCAAAAAAAGCACGAGCCGATAGTGGCAGATTTGGGCGAGGGTGTAAAACGGTATATATATTATGATGACTCCGCCACTCTGAAACAATTGCGTGTTTTTCCCTATATACAGCTCGGCATCATAGGGGCGTTTCTTCTTATATCTTATCTGGCATTCAGCAGCGCGCGCAAAGCCGAGCAAAATCTGGTGTGGGTGGGTATGGCCAAAGAAACAGCTCACCAACTCGGTACTCCCATCTCATCACTGGCAGGTTGGGTAGAATACCTGCGCGATACCGGCGCACTGAAAAACCAGGAAGGAATACTACAGGAATTAGACAGCGATGTGAAACGCCTAACGCTTGTGGCAGACAGATTCTCAAAAATCGGCTCAGTACCAAAACTAACACCTGTTAATTTAAAAGAAATGTTGGTACGCAACGTACAGTACATGCGCAAACGCGCCAGCACCGGGGTAAATTTCCACATTCATTGCGATAACACGCATCAAATTGCCGTTAACGAGCAACTCTTTGACTGGGTGCTGGAAAACATCATCAAAAATTCATTGGATGCCATGGATGGGGCAGGTGAAATCACCCTGCAAGCCAGCCGAAACGGCCGCAAGATTTACATAGATATAACCGATACCGGCAAAGGCATACCCAAAAGCAAATTTGAAACGATTTTTGAGCCAGGGTACAG
>JANWXI010000090.1 GCA_025057415.1 Chitinophagales bacterium | reverse complement strand
GTGTACGGGGGCGTGTTTCCGTACACGTTTGCATGGAGCAACGGAGCCAGCAGTGAAGACGTGAGCGGATTATCGGGCGGTAGTTACACGGTAACGATAACCGATGCCAACGGGTGTACTCTTGCGCAAACATACCTCATTAACCAGAGCGCCCCGATTACGTCAAGTATTGTGCCCACGCACGTTACGTGTGCGGGTGCTGCGAATGGCGCTGCCGATTTAACGGTGAGCGGAGGTACTACGCCCTATACGTTCTTGTGGAGCACGTTCCAGAGTACGGAAGACATATCGGGGTTGAGCGGGGGCTGGTATTATGTGATTATCAAAGATGCGAATGGATGCGAGAAGCGCGATTCGGCACAGATACTGGAGCCGCAGGCGTTAGTGTTACAGGCGACGGCTACGCAGATACTATGCAATGGCGGTACCGCGAATGTGACGCTCACGGTTACGGGAGGCACAGCGCCTTACGGGTTTGCGTGGAGCAACGGGGCAACCACACAAAACCTGACGGGGGTGAGCGCCGGTACATACACGGCTACGGTTACCGATGCAAACAACTGTACAGCTACGGCAAGCGCTACCGCAGTGCAGCCCCAGGCGCTCGCGTTGCAATCACAACTGCAACATGTTTCCTGTAACGGGGGCAATAACGGCTCTATAAATATTTCTGTAAGCGGAGGCGTGCAACCGTACGGTTTCAACTGGAGCAACGGCTCAACAGGAGAGGATCAACTATCTCTCACAGCCAATACTTACACAGTTACCGTAACCGATGCCAACGGATGTTCGCTGAGTGCATCGTTTACTATCACTCAACCAACAGCGCTCACCGTTACCGTGACTGGCGCTAATGTAACCTGCCCCGGCGCTGTTAACGGCACAGCTACGGCTATCGCAAACGGTGGGGTAACTCCTTACAGCTATACATGGAGCAATTTACAAACCACTCAAACTATAAACGGCATCAGCGCAGGGGTGTACAATGTACAGGTGAAAGATGCCAACGGATGTACAGCCAACGGAAGTATTACCATTACGCAACCACAACCATTCAACCTGACAGCAACTATAACGCACATTTTGTGTAACGGTGCCAACACCGGAGCCGTTGATGTGACAATTACAGGAGGTACTTCGCCTTACACATACGCATGGAACCAGGGCGCTACTACGCAGGATCTCACCGGTATAACTGCCGGAATATACACCCTTACCGTCAGCGATGCCAATAGTTGTACAACCACTCTCACAGCCACTGTAAATCAACCCGCACCGCTGCAAATACAATCGCAGATACAGCACGTAAGTTGCCATGGTGGCAATAATGGCTTTATCAATATACAGGTAGCTGGTGGCGTACCGCTTTACACATTCACCTGGAGCAATGGTTCTACATTGCAAAACCAGTACAACCTCACGGCCGGCAGCTACGTTGTAACGGTGAAAGATGCGAACAACTGTTCGTTAACTGCCGCATTTAACCTCAACCAACCGGCAGGTATTATTTCATCGGTAGTACCTGTGCATGTTACTTGCCATGGTGCAGCTAACGGCAGCGCCAACCTTACCGTGAGTGGGGGGGCAGCGCCTTACACCTTCCAGTGGAGCAACTTCCAAATCAGCGAGGATTTGCAATACGTGGGCGGGGGTGTTTATTATGTACTTATTACCGATGCCAACGGATGTAAGAAGAGCGACTCCGTAACAATCAATGAGCCGGCTCAGCTAATTCTCACCTTTACCGCTACAAACATCACCTGCAACAACGCCAACAACGGCAGCATAGATTTAACGGTACAAGGTGGCACACAACCCTATACATACCTGTGGAGTAATGGCGTACAAACGCAAGATCTGTTCAACCTTTCAGGAGGTACATACACGGTTACGGTTACCGATGCTAACAACTGTACGGCATTTACAGCCGTTACTATAGCCAACCCCGATGTGTTGCTGGCAAATTTTGTTACACAAAATCCGCTCTGTCATGGCGACTCTAACGGCAGCATCAATCTTATCCTAAATGGCGGTACACCTCCGTACACATACAACTGGAGCAACGGCGCTACCACCGAAGACCTCAGCAATTTGCCCGATGGTACTTATACGGTTACCATTACCGATAGCAAAGGATGCACCCACATCAACTCTACAGTACTGAAAGAACCCCTTCCGCTATATACTTCAGGTTTCATCACACATGTAACCTGTGCCGGGGCTGCAAACGGATTTGTGGACATAACGGCTTATGGCGGTACGCTGCCATACTCTTACACATGGTCACCCGGAGGTCAATCAACCGAAGACATCGGGGGATTAAACGGCGGTAACTACATAGTGAGTGTCACTGATGCAAACGGCTGTCAGGTAGCCGCTCTGTATGTTGTTAAGGAGCCCACGCCGCTCACGTTGTCATTATCGGCAACTAACCTGAGTTGCTTCGGGAGCAACAATGGTACCGCCACAGCCACAGCAAGCGGAGGTACCACGCCCTACTACTATTTATGGCACGATTTCGCTACAACTCCTACACGCTCAGGCCTGGCTGCAGGCGTACACAGTGTGATGGTGACCGACTCCAACGGCTGCTGGAAAGTTGACAGCGTAGTGATTACTCAGCCATCGCAAATCGCCATTACCGGTGTTGCGGTTAATGCAAATTGCTATGGCGCCTCTACAGGTAGTATCAACATCACCGTAACCGGCGGCAACCCCGGCTATACCTACGTATGGTCTAACCAGTCCGTAACCGAAGATGTAAACAACATTCCTGCCGGTGTTTACACCGTGTATGTTTCAGACCAAAGCAACTGCACTGCCTCGGCAAGTTATACAGTTGGTGAACCTTCGCAAATGCACTTAACCTTACTGCCTGTTAACCCGGGTTGCAATGGCAGCACTACCGGCAACATTTCGGCTGTGGTTTCGCAGGGTACTCCCCCCTACACGTACTTATGGAACACCACTCCACTACAAAACACTCCGGTGGCCGCTAACCTTGCGGCAGGCAACTACGCGGTTACCGTTACCGACGCTAATTACTGCTCCGTATCGGCATCCGCTACTTTAACTGCTTCCAATCCGGTTGTTGTCACTACAAACGCCGTTGCCGCCAAGTGTTTCAACACCGCCACCGGTGAAGTCACCATTACGGCTTCCGGCGGAGTGCCGCCCTATACCTACGAATTGAATGGTGTAAAACAAACTACCAACACTTACGTTGGTCTGCTGCCCGGTCAGTATGTAGCCGCCGCCATAGACGCTAACGGCTGCGAGGGTACTACTACATTTAACGTTGCCGATGCAAGTCAGATTTCCGTAAACCTTACCGCAGCAGACCAGGTAATACTCACCGGCATGAGCACACAACTCATCGCATCTGCTTCATCCTCTTCACCGGTAATCAGCTACTTATGGTCTCCGTTACCGATGTTTAACTTCAGTAATTGCTCCGATCCTTCCAACTGTGCTTCACCATACGTAAGCCCGCTTTCATCCACCACGTTTACCGTCACGGTAATGAATGCCGACTCCTGTATGGCAACCGACACCTTCACGGTGATAGTTGAAAACCTGCCTTCAAAATTCATCCCTACGGCATTTACCCCCAATGGCGATGGGCTTAACGACCGCTTTGAGTTCGACATTCTGGGCGCCACACACATTGAGTTGAGCATCTACAACCGCTGGGGCGAAAGAATTTACTACAACAGCGACCACCCCAACGGCATCACAGGCAATCACGGCTGGGACGGAACCGTAGATGGCAAACCGGCGCCTGACGACACTTACGTCTATCGCATTACGGTTACCTACTTCAACACCGTGAAACGCGATGTAGAAGGCACCATTAACATCATGCGTTAACTTATAATGATTTTTATTAATAATAATTATTTTTTAATTTATGGCGCGCCCCATAAAAATTAAACCAGGCAATTAATTGCCTCGAGGTGACATTGATTGTTAAACCCAGAATCGTCACTGTGTGCGGATTTCTAATGACTGTCATTAGAAAACTTTGATAATAACAGTATGATTATAAGTGAATTACGATTAACTTTTCAATCGCGAAACAGTGCAATTACGCAGTAAGAAAATCATACACACAACTTGTAGCTTAATGTTGCACTAATTCAAAGAGAATTTACGAGTTGATGTCATAGAAGTATTTAGCTTTTGGTTCTCTGAACAATCCAGTAATAGCATGAATTCTAATGACAATTTTGGGCTAATGTAATTTTGAATGCAGCCGAAAGTGCCGAGGCTCTAAAGTTTTCGGAGTGCTTGTATAGCTTCTATATCTGTGGGTGAGAAATTCAAACATACTGCATAGCATTTTTTTGCCTCCACGATCATGCCCATTCCTACATAGATGCGTGCTGCTATCAGGTTGGATTGATAATCGAACGGATATAACTCGATTAGTTTCTGTGCGTGCGGTAATGCTTGCTCGAATTGCTTGCGCTCGTAATACAGATTGGCTGATCGTAAGTTTGCAGTGTAATTTGCCGGGTCTATCTGTAAGATATCGTGGTATAGTTTGAGTAAGTCCTCCGTATTGCCCATTGCATAGGTGGGAAAAGCCAATCCCAGCCGAGCCTCGATGGATTTTCCTTTTAGAGAAATTGCTTTTTTGTAATACTCTGCAGATTTGAAATAGTTACCCACTAGATAATACAACCATCCCAAACGCAGCTGTACCTCGTAGAGGTCTTGTGAATAAACCGCCTCCAGGGCGGCAATTGCACTTTTGTAATCTTTTGACGCCTCATAGGCATAACTCCTGTTGAATGCCTCGCTGATCCTCTCGGTCTGACTCAACGATACATACGCGATCATCATCGTAAACAACCACGTCAGTGTTATCCTTTTCATGGTAAGTAAAATTTTAGCCCTGCAAATATGGAAAAAACTTGACCAGTTACTTCCGTAACATATTCCGATACATTCTCAAATAGCAGGTAGAGGCCAATATGCATCCGCTGTGATGGATGGTAAATCGCACTTATCACCGTTCGCGCTCGCATTACATCCTGATTATTGAATACAACGCTGCCTGAGTTATCAATCAGAAAATATTTGCCTTTATAAAGATACGAAGCGCCGAGCCATAAATTATCGCGCACTCGGACCGATACGAGGGGCGATGCAGTTAAGTAAATGTTTTGTGACTTAATCGGCAGAAAAAGTTTGCATCCTATTGAGAGCCTTTCATTCCAAAATGGACTGATAAAATAATTCTCCCATGTAAAAAGACCCTGCAGGTAAAATTCGCGGTTCGTAAGTACCGTATCTACCGTGTAATACAATGTGTCCCGGGAAGTCCAGAGTTGATTGATGTACAAATCCCTATATCCGTAATCAACTACTACATCGTGAAGACGAGTACGCGTGGGAGAATAATATACAGCAGCACCCCATGCCGTGTTCCAAAAGGAAAAACGTTTGTGGATAATCCCCTGAAATACACCGCTGATGTTGCTCTGTGTATTCCTCACTGAGCGCTGGTGAATGCCCGCATAATGATATGTATAAGGAGTGTTCCCCACCTGACTGTAATACACTGTATCGTACGTCATCACTACCATGTTTTGAAATTTATAATGGTACGCAACTATTCCTATCGGGACTTCTAATATCCATCCATGTCCCAGATATAATTGCGGATTGATGAGATATTGGTGCTGATGGAGGAACGTACCCGGAGATGTCCTAATAAAAACGGTGTAACCATGGGTAATGTCAGCGCTGTAAGAAAGAGTGTGTGTAAGTAATAATTGTGTGTAGTAGCTCGTCATGGAAGGCACATGAATGTAGCTGAATTTTGTACCCGTTTCAAGATATACGGAACGGAGTGGTTGCTTCTTTTTAAGCTGAATGGTTTTTTTTATCTCCGGATGCAGTTTACGGTATAATGCGCGGGCTTCGAAATGATTACCACTACGGATTAAAGCATTAATGAGATATCCTGCTACGAAACTGTTGTGATTTTGTGACAGCGCCTTGCGCAAATATTTTTGTGCACCTATAAATCTATTTGTGTTGAATAGAGCGATACCTGTGCGCACGTTTGTGTAATAGAAGTCGCATCCTTGAGATAGATAGCAGGGACCGATGCGGGCGAGATCTTTCCAATCTCCAAGCAAATACAGTAGTGCAGTGACTGAATCTGCCTGTGCGCAATCCTCTTGTGCCCAGCTCAGGTGAAATGAAAACATAATTTCGGTAATGATTACCCACAGAATTGGTACACGCATTTCGATTGGGCTGTTTCAAGTATGAAGTGAGTTATGCTCTCGTTGGCGAAGTGCATTGTATAGTTTTTTCTCCGAATGACTTTGTTCAGGAGCAATGCTTCACAACTTGCACGTATAGTTATGGATTGTGGCTCATGTTCGTTGTCTGCGTAAACATATCGCAGTTGATAGTGTGCGCTAGTATATTGGAAAAAGGGCATGGTGAAGTCATGCACTACTTTTATGTACGAAGGGAACAAATCGCCCAAAAGCAATCTGTCATGAATTACTATGGTCGGATAATAACCGAGCAACACCCGATATGCTGCCAGATAGAAATGGTATAGAGCGGCGTTTTTATCACCTAAGTAATCCGTGAAATAAAACATGATACCATCATTTACGAAATATGCCGAGGAATTGCTCTCATGACAGTACAGGTAGGTTTGGTTGTATGCATCGGTGAAAACCTCCCATTTCTGTTTTAATTTATGATGATGGTCATTACAATACACTGTAAGTGTTTTACCGGGAGGTAAGTGGAAAGCATGCTTCAGGAGTGGGCATGTGTGTATGGTTTCTACCCATTCGTTTTCCTTGGGGTAACTAAATGTCTGTAATACGCGCTGTCCGTTAGTGTGTTGCAGGTAATAACTTATCGGATATGCAATCGTTTTACTACCGATATATGGTGTAGCTTGGAGTTGAAAATGAATATGTGGCTCGGGAGAGCGGCCGCTGTTGCCGCAGTGGGCGATAATTTGTCCCGGCGTCACAAAATCCCCGTTTTTCACGCGTATAGATCCGGCCCGTAGGTGACAAATTTTGCTGTACAAATATTCACCGTGTTTGATAATAATGGTATTACCCCAATTCAGTAGAGTGTTAACCTCTCCGATTTCATTGTCGGGTATACCATCTACTATATGTACAACAGTTCCATATGACGGAGCCACGACCGGCAGATTGAAACAATAATAATCATTCAACTCCCGCCCTGGATGTTTGTATGTTTTCCCCTCCTGATCCCGTATATCGAAATCCCATGCGTATTTCCACTCGTCGCGGTGTGTAATTGCTCCGTCGTGGCCTTGCGATACAAACCATTTGCCCCAAAACGGCAACAGTATGCGATAGAACGTGTGGGAGCCAAAACGTGCCTGACGAATCAGATGTTTATCGTAGTTCATTTCCGGCGAGTATTCCTGTTTTATTACCGGGAAAATAAAACCGGATTGCGGGTGTAATTGTACCAATGCGAGTGTCCATAACGTTGCAATGTTAAAAGGTAGAGAATAAAGAGGGAGTTGTATTGTGGAGAACAAACTGTGTGCAGCAGCAGTAATAAGTGCCGTGATGGGGATTATGACGGCTAGGAGTATAAATGAACCACGCGTTGGTATCAAAAAGAATCCACCTATCGCTATGCTTGTGATGATAAAATTGAAACCGATGTATGAGTACACCAGCGGTGTAAAATCGCCCTCAAAGAACCGATAGAACGTATAACCAAGCAAAAACCCGTATATTGATAGGACAGTAGCGATCCTTGAAAAACACACCAACCCCACGAAAATTACCGCGCCAGCCAGCTCATTGTAGTTGAAAAATATTGCCCCTAACGAGCGTAGATAGAGCAGCAGAACATTCGCATAGGGTATCTTCAAGATATTTTCATTGAGATGTACAATCAAATTTGCTGTGTTAAAGACATACGATGCATGGGTTTTGGGTTGTAAGTGTAGGGAACTGAAATTCTGAGCTCCTAATAAAAACAGCCATATGGCCAATAAGAAGGGCAAGCTCAAATAGGGTAGGTAGTGTTTATCCAATATCCTTTTCAAAAACAAGGAAATTATAAACGTCATTAATGAGAGTACGGGCAGCATGACCCATAATGAAAAATTTAACTCATACAGAGATGCTGCTGAAATGCAACTCATAAGTGGCCCGTAGGTATAAATACCCTCCTGAAGAGAGCTTAAGTTGTAATGAAGGAGGGAAGCGAACAACTGTGTTGTGAGAATCCCAACTAACCCTGCTAACCCCATCTGCCAATCAAGAAATGTAACTACCATGAGCAGACCTCCGAACACTACATCGCGGCTGAACATCACCTGCGCATAACTGCGAAAGATACCTTGTACAACATGCCCGATGGAGTGTCTCATAGTTTACAGTATAGGAGAGGTGGTAATTTTTTCCATCAGATTTCAAAATTGACGAGGTATTCTGGAGTCTTCTCATTGTGTAATATGTCCGCTAGTGTTTCCCGTTCTCTGATGAGATGTGTTTTACCGTCAGTATCAATTAACACGACAGCCGGTCTGAGGGATATAAACTGCATGCTTTGCGTAATATTGTAAGCGCCCATGTGATGAACGACCACATGATCTCCTCTATTGAGCGGAGGAAGGGTGACACTTTCGCGCACTACGTCAATGTTCATACACAGAGGGCCGTACAGCACACAGTCTTCTGTGTACGGTCCAAACTCCTGAGCAGGAGATATTTTGTGGTTATACCAAAATGCTGTGAACATGATGTTTACGCCGAAATCGAGAATTGTTGCCCTGCGGCCGTCGCTAAGTCTTTTGTTAGCGATGACTGTTCCGATGAGATAGCCGGCATCGTCAATCAGGGCACGGCCTGTTTCGAGATACAGGTACGGTAGGTCCTCAGGTGCAAAGCCCACATTCAGTAACGTTGAGCAAATCGCTTCGGCATACTCACTGATGTCTGGAACAGTGTCGCTGCCGGGTAAGTAGGCGCCCTTTAAGGTGTTTTTGGATGCAAACCCCCCTCCTAAATCCAGATAGGTGAGGTTACGATTGTACTTTTTTTTAACCCCCAACGCCAGGTCGGCTAGTTTAAAGGTGGCCACGGCGTATGCTTGTGTGGAAAGCATATATGTTCCGATGTGAGCGTGTAAACCGGTAAGATTTAACTGGTTGTTTGACATGATTTTGTTGATTGCATCCCAGGCTTGTCCGGTTTCGTAGTTAAATCCAAATCGGTCCCACAGGGGAATGACCCCCGTGTCCATATTTACCCGTATCGCTACGCGAGGCTTCTTGTCTATCCGCTCTGCTAATTCGTTCAGCAAATATAGTTCATCCAAATGGTCGATGTGAATGAGTGAATCGAGGTGAATGGCTTTTAGTAAATCTTGTTCAGTTTTGTCAGGACCGTTAAAGATGATGCGATTTCCCGGCACTTTGTTATACAGCGCTTTGTCCATTTCAAACCCCGATACGACTTCAGCCCAAGATCCTTCCTGATGAAAAATGTTGCAGACAGCATTGAGGTAATTGGTTTTATATGACCAGGCGAATTGCACTTTGGGATAGCGCGTGGTGAAAGCCCTAAACGCATTTCGGTAGTTTTTCCGAATAGTTTGCTCGCTAAATACAAACAGCGGCGAGCCGTACTTCTTGATTAAATCTTTAACGGCCACGCCGTCAATGTGCGAAAGGGGAGCATATTCAGTTCGTGTGCCAAATTTGTTGGTAATGCCGGAGTTGAGCGATTTAATTACCGGTCTTTCATATACTTTTTTTTGCATATGTTATTATTTATATATAAATTATAATTCACCCATAGTACTTATTCTTTCAAAATCATCCATATTGACTATCATGTCGCTGGAGTAGCGGATAAACATTTTCCCTGCCTCATAGTCCAAGCGGGGTGGTACATGTTGCCTGAGCGCTAATTTTACGAGCATTTCCGGCTGGTTTTGACCGCATCCGGCTGTGAGGTAACACCATGCCGGAAACCGCGGGTTGATTTCTAAAAGGTAGTATTCTTCATCCGGTGTGCGTATGAATTCCATTTCAAAGGGGCCGCGCCAGCGGGTAGAGCTGACAAAGTTGCCAGTGATTTCCAACAACCGGTCGTCTTTCAATGATACGCCGGCCCATGCTTTCCCCTTGTCAGTGATATAAAGTTTACGCATTGGTACGGCACCCACGAGCTGTCCGCATCCGTCTCCCACGCCGCATACATTGACCTCTGTGCCTTGTATGTACTGTTGTATTATTACCGGCAAGCCCCAGCGACTACTGATCTTGTAAAAATATTGCCATATCTGTTCCATGTTTTGTGCTACCTGCGCATCGTAATACTTACCTTTGACCACCATCGGGAACTTGAGCTCTTGCTCTAATGTGTACAATTCAGAAGTTGTAAAGACAATTTTTGTATAGGGGACCTTGATACCGTGCTTTATGCCGTAATTGTACAAGTTGAATTTCTGTCTGGATTCGAACTGATCGGCAGTCGGTAAAAGCATCTTTACCCCGAATTCACTCTCCAACGTGTCCGACACTTTGATAAAGTTAAATAATTCCGCATCAAAATTAGGTATCAATACGTCAATTCGCTCTTTCGATAAGATGTATTGCAATCGCTGGTATAGTGCTTCCATTCCCGCAGAAGGATAGGGAATTTGATATGCTTTACTTACGAGTTCCCGCATGTAAATACAAGGCTCCAGTGTCTCATAGCTCAGGCCGATGATTTTTACATCAAAATTCTCGGCCGCTTTCAATGAACGTATAACACCCATGCCGGGCCCGGGGCTATCTGTGGCATTTAGTCCAGTAAGTGCAATATGGTATAAGGGTCTGGGCATCTGCAGAATTACTCTACGAGTTTATAGTGTATTAAGCGCTCACAGAAATCCTGAAGGTCTTTCTCGGCAGTGTTCCTATCTACTGTATAGTTATCCACGAGATACTCGATGATGGTTTGATCGTCATGTCCTTGCTGATAAAGTTTGATTATCTCCGCCGCTATGGGATTCAATGAGTACGAATCGCCGGTGGTTGCATTGAACAAAAAACCTGAATCACTTATTGCAACGTGTTTTTTTAATTTCATCTGTATACTTCTATTAGGTGCTAATAAAACTGCTATTGGTAAAAGTCTCAAGAAAATTACATATATGCAAGTAAAAAGATGTACACAGTATGGGAAAGTCCTGAAAGTGTATGTAATGATCCCAACTTCACACATTTTTTCGACTAAAACACTGATATTCAACGTTTTACGTTTTAGTTTGTGCACAACATGCTATTTTAACTCAAAAGGAGTTTCGCTCCACCGCAAACCCAAGATTTGAAGGATTTTCTTAGCATACTGGGGTACCTTGGAGGGAATAATATATTATCTTTTTGGTCTGCAGGTCCTGATATACTCCGGATTTTACCTCCTGCAGGGCGGTATTGATGGCTTTTGGCTCATCTTCTTATACTGCAGGCGTGTGCGGTATTCCAACAGCCGCACGTACATCAGCACCATGAAACATATAGCGATGTGGGCTTTGATACGTGGCGGCGTCCAGTGATAGATGTGGCGCATTCTCAGGTCGTGCTTGCTGAGGCGGAAGGTTTCTTCTATCTGCCACAAACCGTGATAATGCTCTAACACACCCACTGCATGCATGCGCTCTTTGGGAATGTTAGTAATCACGCCGCGTAATCCATCCCACTGTACATCTTGCTGGATTTTCTCCTCATCCACAATGACTCGGTTCGCTTCCGGCCTGCGACTTTGATGTATTTATTGTATCCGTAGTTGTTGAGAAACGCACAGATATCTTGGCTGCGCTCTAATCGCTTATTCAGCGACTCCACGGCTTTTTCCCTATCCTTTCGGCCTTTGGGTGCCTGCGCAGCACTGTAACTCACTATCAGTCGTAAACCTTCGGGTCACTAGTCGATTTCCTGATAACTGCTCTCCTGTTCTTCGTCCCACTTCTGGTAGAGCGCTTTGTTGAGGATTTTCGCGGTAATCGCTTTGCTGAATCCTTTCAGCCGTGCCCCCACAATAAACTCCTGTTGAGCTGCCTGCAAAACAGCGATGTTGCTATTGCTCAGCAGGGCGCTGTCGGCTACAAACACTACCCGACCAATGTGATACTGCTTTTGTAAACGCTCTATGGCCTGTTGCGGCGTGTGCCCCTCAAACCGATTCCCTTCGAATAATTCATATCCCACCGGCAATACAGCCCGGGTTACCACGAGCGCCACAGCAGCACCTGACTCTGATGAAACTTACCATCCTTGCTGTATCCTTGACGCTTCAGCTCATCTTCGGCTACGGTCTCAAAATACAAGGTCGTACAGTCATAAAAATCACGTTCAACGCCTCTCCCAAAATATCTTTCACATACCCATAACTCTGTTGTTGGATTTTGTCGATGGCCGCCTCGTCTAATTTATCCATCATGCGATACACCACATTCACATCCAGCTTCACACTGTATTCTCTTTCTAACAAATGCACGCTGGCTCGCTTGCTTTGTGGTGAGGCAATACGCGCCATCACCATGTGCAGCAACATCCGCACTGATGCCTTGCTGCGGCTCCAGTGCTTCAACACCCGATGAAATCCCAATTGCTTAAACAGTTCTCCATATACCATATGCATGCCCATACACACGTATTCCTGATGACGGTAAATGCGCAGATTCACCGGTAAATCCCGATCATTCTCGTTGTGGGCAGCGCTTTGAATTTGCTCCAACAGCGTACCTTTAGGAATAAGTAAGAGGCCTTTCTGTTGTTTAATTAACTCCAATTTGTACTTGAGAGCTAATTTTTTCAGCGCCTCAATTTCTTCATCGTTAATGGTGTAGCCGAAATGCCGAACGACTTTTTGTTTGACTTTGTTGCCTTGTCGTACGTTTTCCACCAGTTGGACTGGCTGTTTTGGGAGAGTTGGGCGTGCGTTTGAGACGGACGAACATGATGGGACAGAAACAGGAAGATATTTTGGAAGTACAAAATATAATATAGATTTAGGCACTATAGATGAGGAAAAACTGCAAGATGGTGAATTTCAACTACTTATTTTTTAGAGAAAGCCGAAATTGTATGAAGTCAGGATGAAAATCATACACACAACTTGTAGCTTAATGTTGCACTAATTCAAAGAGAATTTACATGTTGATGTCAGAGAATTATTTGCTTTAGGTTCTCTGAACAACTTTAAATCCAGTAAAAGCATGAATTCTAATGACAATTTTGGGATTATGAAATGAACGGAGTTTTGCACTTACCTTGTAGATTGTGTAGTGTTTGATAGATGTTCAGTGTTTCCGCGTCTACGCCTGCGGCG
>JANWXI010000008.1:29445-50418 GCA_025057415.1 Chitinophagales bacterium | reverse complement strand
TGCCTGAAAGTCACCTGACGGCATTTGACGATTAAAATGCTGCCGCATTGATTTAATTGCAAAGGCACCATATACCCCAAGTGGCAAGTACATTACGGGTAAGTTCTAACTTCTCTGCCATCTTTTGTGTAGTAGGGATTTCAGGCAATAACGGTCTCTTATATTTTCTTTTACCGGATTGTAGAAAGATTGTAAGCGGGAAACTGCTTGCGAGGCAGGGCTCTCTTCTTGTAAGGTTTCAACTCTTCATATTTTCAAATTGCAAGGGGTAGCCAAAGTCCCCTGCGCGCAGTACGGAGATTACCTTTTGCAGGTCGTCAATCTTCTTACCACTTACGCGGATGATGTTGTCCATTTTTTGAGGTTGAACTTTAAGCCCTGTATCTTTAATGGCTTTCATTATTTTTTTGATCGCTTCGGCATCAAGTCCGTTTTTAAGGCGGATGTCTTTTTTTACCATCGCTCCGCTGGCATAGTGTTCCTTGCTCAGATCATACGCGCGGGGGTCTATTCCCTGTTTGCTGCCGCGCATGATGATTATGTCCACCGCGGTTTTGATGAGCATATCATTGGCGGTAGTGATGTGGATAGTGAGGTCTTTTTTATTAAATTCAATTTCGGTGTTGGTGCCGTGAAAGTCGTATCGGTTCATAATCTCTTTACGCGCCACATTGATGGCGTTCTCTACGGTTTGGGGATCGACCTTACTGACTACATCAAAAGATGGCATTTTTATTTAATATTTTATCTGGCTTTTCAAAAATGCGTTGCCCTGCGTATTGATGCGGTTCACGTACTCTTTATCCTCTTTTTTAAAAACTACATAACCCGTGCTGTCGCCCAGGTAAAAATTACCGGAGATAAACTCGCGCCCGTTGATGAGCCACATGATGGTTCCTGCCTGGGGCGCTTTGGTCTTGGGAGCCGTAACAGGATCAAAAAACGTATTGAAAAGTTGTACGTTGCGCCCTTCTAAACTCATGCTGCCGCCTTTGCCCAATAACAGTACTATGTCTAAGGCATTGGTAGAGTCGCGAAGGGTTGAGTAAATGCTGCGCGGAAGGGGCTGCTGGCTGTAAACAAAAATGCCGGCGCTCAGCAGAAAAAACAAAATTGAAATTCGTTTCATCCGTATTGTTTCGGCAAACTTAACTATTTAGAGTTTCGGCAGTAAGAGAATTAACATGCCTTTGCAGTTTATCAGCAAAGCTGTATGTGTGGTTCCGTACGTAATTCAAACCGGTAGTGCACTTATCGTGCGTATGGCGAATTTTTTACTTCCTGTTAAATTTTCTCTCCAGTTCTTCATTTTTCTTTTGCAGCGCCTCTACTTGTTGTTGCAGTTCCTGTACAGCGCGAGTGAGGATAACGGTCATTTTAGCGTAATCTACTCCCCACAGGGTGGTGTTTTCGTTGGCTGGTTTGTAAACTACTTCCGGAAACAACCCGTGTAGTTGTTGAGCAATAAAGCCCACATCAGGTGTGTTAGCTGCATCGTTAATAATCAGGGAGCCATCCGGGCTTTGGCAGGCGTTGCGCAAGGTATAGCGGTAAGTTTTCACCTGCATGAGTTTGGAAAGTGTGTTTTCGTAATCCGTAAAATCTTTTTTCAACCGCTCATCGCTAACGTTAACGAATGCAGTGCCGTAAAAGCGTCCGTCTCCCTCAATGCGCCCGATGAGTTGTTCATTGCCACCATTATCGTAGCGCCTGAAATAAAACCCGCGGTGAGTGTTGAGAAAAGCTGCCGACTGTGTGTTGTCGGTCGAGTTCCAGAAATCCACACCGCTGGTGCCGGCAGCACGGTTCATGCCTATCACTAAAGACCCAACCCCGTTCATAAACGTCCTGCCCGGCGGAGGATTATTTACGGCGGGGTCATTGTTGTAGGACCCCAAAGCGGCAAAACCATTCTGGGTGCTGAAGATAATGTTGGGTGCATCCGTTTGCAGGGGCACTATGGTACTGTAATCGCTGCCGTTTACGCGTACCTGCCCGCCACTGCGTACCCGAACGCGCTCTGTGTTAGATGTGCGGATGACCCAATCGCTTGCATCCGTTGTGCCGATAAATTCAGCGGCGGGGTTGGTGCCGCTGTTCCCGCTAAGCAACCATGCCTTCTGCGTGGTAATGAGGGTCTGGGGAGCCGAAGTAACCAAACCTAATGTACCGGCTTGCCCAAATTCAAAAGCAGTAACCAACCAGCCGGGTCCTGTAGGACCGGTGCTTCCCTGCAGGCCTGTAGGACCTGTAGGGCCGGTTATACCTTGCGCACCCGTAGGACCAGTGGGACCGGTGGAACCCGTAGGACCGGTGGGGCCGGTGGAACCCGTAGGACCTGTCTCTCCTGTGGGGCCTGAAGGTCCTTGCGCCCCGGTAACACCCGTAGGACCAACAATACCCTGAGGGCCTGTTGCGCCGGTGGGGCCGGTACTTCCGGTTGCTCCCGTAGGACCCTGCGGGCCAAGGGCTCCCGTAGCGCCCGTGGGTCCGGTATTACCGGTGGGACCGGTAGCGCCGCCCAACTGACAAAGCGAAACCCAGCCGGTGTTGTAGTAATAAAAACATCCCACCGTGATGTCATACACCAGTAACCCATCAGCAGGGTTTGAGATGGCGTTGCGCTGTGCGCTCGTCATGCGCGGAATCAACAACCCTTTATCGGTGGCAGATAATTCCAAAATGGATGAGGGGTGCGGGTTTGCAATCCCTATCCCTACATTGTTTTGTGCGTCACCACAGGTCCAGATTGTCGCGAGTAAAAAGAATAAAACAAAGCGATAAATGAAACGTGGCATTTTGAAATCAGGAATGGTTTGCTCAGCACAATGATACATAAAAATCGCACATATATTTTTTTTATGGGTAAGCTTATTGAATTTCTCATGGTAAAATAATGTAATATAATAACGCCGCGCATGTTTGTTTAAAATCTGCTGCACACCGGCAGCAGTAATACATTACAGCAGTGCAATCGCCTTCACTATTATTGAAATAACCATGTAACAAATCAGATATTTTTAAAGATATGTATTTGCTAACGCAATCCCTGCACACACATTCGCTGAAGCTGATTATGAAAACCCGCCTGGGTTTTGCCCATCGTGATAAGTTGTAAAAATAAATAGGATAAGAAATATTAAATTTTTTCAAAATGCGTTTTTTGCAGCCAGCCCACGCGCCCGTCTTCTAATCTGATTTTGGTCCATCCGCTTACTTCGTCCATCACGCGGATTTTGGTACCCTCGTGTACCTCAAACACAACCGTACTGGAAGGATCCGGTGCACTAAGCGCACCGGCCTGGGTAGTAAGGATAATGGCATAAGGTGAGTTGTGAAGATGACGATGCTGTATGCCACCTATAAAGAAAACAAACAGGGAGCAAAGCGCCAGCAATACAGAAATAAGGATTAGCCATGGCTTACGCCAAAACCACAAAAAAACAGCAGCCGGTAGCAACGCTACCCAAAGCAACACTACTGCCATAAATGCCCATTGGTCATCTGTAAGTGAACCGACAAAATTTTTCCATGCCGTTATGACGGGTAATTGCGGAACCGGTTGTATTTTATCCACAGTTTTAGTTTCGGCTAGTTGTAGGTTGTGCAGTATGTCCTCATCTGCAGGCGACAGTTGCCGCGCACGCTCATAGTTTAAGATGGCTCTCCCGATTTGACCCTGTTTAAAATAACAGTTGGCGAGGTTGTAATACACTTCGCTGTTCCGATAACCCATACGTATAAGTTCTTCGTATAGTTGTTGTGCATCCTGATAGTGTGAAGCCCGGTACGCATCGGCTGCTTTGGCGTACAACTCTCCGGGTGTTTCGCCTGCCGCATTGAGCCGGGCATGCATCAACAGCATCGCACTCAAAACCATCAATAGTATCTTGATCATTTTATCTCAGCTTCTAAATCTGCCAGAAGGTGAAGTCCGGTTTCAAAATCCTGTTTCATTTGAGTGCCCTCTCCTACCGGTGCATACAGCGCCTGTTCACAGGCAGTAAGCAGGTTGGTCAGCGCAGTAATCGTATCAGATTTCACCGCGCGCTGAGAGAGTTTTTCCTTAACGTTGTCTTTGCTCAACTCGCTGATGTCAATGTTAAGTTTGTGGCTCAGATAACCCCATATGCCCAGAGAGAGCTCACTGTAAAAATTCTTTTTGTCTGACGTTGCTAAAAACTTTTCTGCTTTGCTCAGCCGTTGTTTCGCAACTTTGAGTGCTTTTCTGCGTTTAGCGCCCACCACATCAGCTTCTAAGGCATCATGGCGTTTGCGCAAGGCAACCAGGCCTGCAAAAATTAAAAAAGGCGACACATAAAGCGTCACAAATTTCCAGGAACCGTAAAAAGGTCGCTGCCCGAAATCGGGAGTGTTGGTTTTCAGGTAGCGAATGTCTTTGCCGAGCGTTTTCACGGGTTGTTTGGTGGCAGTATTGCTCTGTTCACCAGCATCGGCTTGTGACGGAGCGCCGGTTACCTTTACCGTAAACTCAGGCGATGTAATAGTTACATATTTGGCTGTAGCAGGGTCAAAGTAACTGAATGTGTATGCCTGCAGGGTGTACTCACCGGGCTGACGAGGAATTAGGAGATAATCGTATTGTTTGCTGCCGGTTAGCCCTTCAGAACTGTTGGTGATGTTTTCTTTTATTTTGGGTTCAAACACTTCAAATTCTTCGGGTGCCTGCAGTTTGGGCGCCTCTACAAATTTCAGATTTCCCGTACCGGTAATTTTCATAGAGTAGGTAATCGGCTCATCGGTTTTGGTCTCTTTGGCAGATATGCGTGCTTCAAACGAATAACGCCCCACAGCCCCCTGAAAACCCGGCGGCTGCCCGGCGGGAAGCTCTTTCACTTGTACCGTGAGCGTGTTGGTTTTGAGAGTCAAAGGCACTTGTGTGTGGCGACCCATGTTAAAAAAATCATCAAAAATGCTGCGCGAACGCGTGCGCGCTTGTACGAGCGCAGTGGTATTGACTTCTATAGCAGGAATAGTAAGCGTTCCATCGCGCTGCGGATACAGGTTGTACTTCATTACCTCTATGGTGTAGTACTGTTTGCCGTTATAAGTTTCAACCTGTTGCTTGCGTTTGGGGTCTAAATTTACCTCCTGGCTCCAAAAACCGTCAAAGGCCGGCGCTTTCGTTACGTTGAAGCCCGTGAGGTTTTGCCTGAAATAAAGCTTATAAGTGACTGTGAGCATCTCCCCCTTATAGACCGATGATTTGCTTACCAACACACGCATGAGCACATCATCTTTGAGTTCTTCCTGCAATTCAGCAGTAGATTTCTCCGGTTCAGCTGGAGTTGCGTAAGGATTAAAAAACGGATCATCGGCAAATGGATCCCATCCGCGCGGTTGGCGTGTTTGCGGCGGTGTAGCTACAGGTTTACCTACTTCAATGGTTAACTCGTTACTCTCCATGTTTACTCCGCTCACGGTCACACTTGCCTTACCTATTTTATACGTACCTTCGGCTTTGGGTTTAAGGATGTATGTGTATGACACACTTTGTGTCACTTGCCCGTTTACCCATTGCATGCTGGTGCTGGTATTAGGGCCGCCTAGTATTTGAAAATCATTGAGTGGCGGCAATTTGAGATTGCTGCCGCTGCCGTTTTCTATCGTAAAGCTCAGTTGGAAAGTTTGGTTTACGGGCACACTTTTAGGTGCAGTAGCATAAAAACGCACCTGCGCCTGCGCATCGTCATGGCAGATTAGAGTACAAAACGTCAATAACAAAAAAGAAATGATTGTAGCGTTTCTCATCTTCTGCAATTTTACGGCATCTCCGGCGGCTTCGGCAACGCGTACAAAGCCCATTAAAATTTTTTAGCAAAGCCCCCTGACTTATCCGGCATACGGCAAGCGTCCGCACCCGACCCTGTATGATATTCTGAAAGTGTAGTTGCTGCCAAGCAGCAACTTGTGAAGTCATGGCGTTACTCAAAGGTTAAACCCTGCATTACTTCAAACATAATCTTAGGATAAAAGTGATTAGCAAGGAAAACTTACATCCGTTAGTCAGTAAAAGCAGTGTCATCGGGTGCCCATCGACCATGTATGGAACTAAAGAGTCGCCCCCAGCGAATTTTTTTAAGCAAGGGTTGGCTGCCGTCAAAACTCATCCACACAAACCACGCTTTGCCTACGATGTGATCCTCCGGTACAAAACCCCAATAGCGCGAGTCCTGACTGTTGTGGCGGTTGTCGCCCATCATCCAGTAGTAGTTCAATTTAAATGTATAGGTCTTTGTCTCAGCACCGTTGATAAAAAATTTTCCGTTGCGCACCTGTACATCATTGCCTTCATACACGCGAATGGCGCGTTCGTACTGCGGGTAAATGGAGTCGTTGAGCGTTACCGTCCAGCCCTTCCGGGGTATGATCACAGGCCCAAAGTTGTCAATGTTCCACTTGTAACGGGTTGTGTCATTCGGAAAAATGTTTGCAATATATATGAAGCGGTTGTTGATATAATCGGCAGGTTGTATGGCATTTTTGGGTAATGCGTACGGGCCAACATACTCCGTCAATCCCGAATTTTTCAACTCCTCGGCAGCGGCACGCGTCATGCGAACTACGTAGTGATTGGGCGGTAGCGGATTGGTTATAGCAATACTGGCGGTCATGTCTTCGATTTCCCATCGCTTCATCTGTTCCATCGTAATGATTTGCCCGGGTTTCAGAACGATTACATAGGGCGTGTAAAGTTTTTCCGGCCGGTAAGCCGGGCGATTGTTTATGTACAGTACTCCCTCGCGTATCTCCAGGGTGTCTCCGGGCAAGCCCACGCATCGTTTTATGTAATTCTCGCGCTTGTCCACCGGACGGCTGATGATGTGAAAGCGCGGGTCGTTCCAAAGCGCAGCGCGGGCATCGGCATAACTCAGGTTATTGGCAGCGGCAAACTTGCGCACTATATCGTAGTATGAAGGTGCCTGGTCTTCCAACACTACCGTGTCGCCCGCCGGGAAATTAAACACCACCATGTCGTTGCGCTTTATCTTCTGAAATCCCGGCAGTGTTTTGTAAGGAAGTTTGATCCACTCCACATACGATTTGGTGTTGCTGCCCGGCAGGGAGTGGTGCACAAAAGGCATCGCCAACGGCGTGTTAGGGATGCGCGCACCGTAGTGAAACTTTGACACAAACAAAAAGTCATTCACCAAAAGCGTTTTTTCCATTGAAGGCGTAGGTATCATATACGCCTCCACTATGAAAATGCGGATGAGCGAAGCCGCCACTACGGCAAAGATGATAGCGTCTGCCCATTCGCGGATAACGCTGCGCGGTATGGGCTTATCACCCGGCTTCACGCCGCCGGGTGCGTAAAATTTTTCCTTCTCCGAAAAGCCCAGATACGGAAAATACACAACAGCAAAGAGTACCGCAGCTGCATGCTCCCAAAAACTCCACCGGCGGAAAGCCGTGCTCATTTCGGTCAACTGCCCCGCGGCATAGAACAAGTTCACGCCGGGAATAAACAACATCCACGTCCACCACCGGGGTTTTTGTATAATCCGCTGCCACTCCAGCGAACACAACACCGGTACAAATGCTCTCCACGGCTCCGCCACGCCTACTTTCTTAAATATCCCATAAGCCCCTATGCGGATCCCTATCATGTAGGCAAGTACAATAGCAAAAAATACCATGACAATGATTTATGTATCTGAACGATTGCTGCGCGATTATACGGATATGGTTACAATTAAGCGATATATTATTTATTTTTAGCAACTATCGTATTTCCTGACACAACTCAATCAGCACCCCGTTGGTCGTTTTCGGGTGAAAAAAGAAAACCAACTTATTGTCTGCCCCGCGAAAAGGCCGAGCGACATTCCCCGCCGGCTCAAAGCCCAGCGCAAGCAGCCGCGAAACCTCCTTCTCAATGTCCTCCACTTCAAACGCAATGTGGTGAATACCCTCTCCGCGCCTCTCAATAAACTTTGCAATAGCGCTTTCGGGGTTTTGCGCTTCAAGCAGTTCAATTTTGCTCTCTCCTACCCTAAAAAAAACGGTCGTCACCCGCTCGCTCTCCACACTTTCGGTCTTGTAGGGAGGGTTCCCCAGCAAACGGGTAAACAATTCCGATGAAGCACTAAGGTCTTTCACCGCTATCCCAATGTGTTCAATGCGCAACATATTTCTTAAAAAATTTTGAAGGGAACGATAATCGGCCAAAATGAATTAAATTTGTGCAAACTTGTGAACCATGTTGTACGTGACCGAAGCCGCAAAGGCAAAAATTGAAGAAATAAAAGCCAAAGAAAACAAACCCGACCACTTTGTACGGGTTACGGTGCACGGAGGCGGTTGCTCCGGCCTTTCATATAAATTGGATTTTGACAATGAGCTGAAACCCGAAGACCAGGTATTTGAAGACAAAGGCATAAAACTCGTCACCGACCTCCGCTCGTTCCTCTACATCTGCAATACCACTCTTGATTTCAGCGACGGTCTCAACGGCAAGGGCTTCGAATTTAAAAACCCCAACGCCACGCGCACCTGCGCCTGCGGAGAGAGTTTTGCCGTATAGCTTTCACGCCCTCACGCCTACCGGCTTTCTTATTTCAAATAGTTCAATAGGGAATTATTATTTTAGGGGGGCGCCCCCGCTGCCAAGCGCTGCAAGGCAGCGGGGTCGGGCTTGCTACGGGGTGCGCTTGCGCTCCCGCCCCGCCCGCAGGTGATAATATTATCAATGGAGCGGGCGTGGCCGCTTCGCTTCGCTCGCGCCCTTCGCATCCCTCGCCCGGCTAACGCACCCTGACCACCACCGCACCACTTTGATGCGTACAAGCGCGAGTGAAAAATTCAGAACCGATATGTAAAATTAATATATAAATATTTTACTTAATGTAAAAATCAAACACCTTTTCATCTTCCAAAAAACCCTCCAACCGGTCTTCGCGCTCCACCGGCCCCACCCCGGGCGGTGTACCGGTGTAAATCAAATCGCCCGCCTGTAACGTAAAAAACTGTGAGCAATACGCGATTATCGCTCCAAATGAAAAGAGCATATCGCGCGTATCACCCTGCTGCACCGGCTTGCCGTTTTTGTGCAGCGAAAAACGAATGCCGTTGCGCTCCCATTCGGGTAGCGCAGTCAAGGGTTTAAAAACGCCCACTACCGCTGAGTGGTCAAATGCCTTGGCAATCTCCCAGGGTAAACCCTTCGCTTTCAGAGCATGTTGCAGGTCGCGGGCGGTGAAGTCAACCCCCACCGTCACCTGGTCAAAATACTTATGCGCAAACTGTTCCTGAATGTATTTTCCCTGGCGGCAAATGCGCAGCACCACCTCCGCTTCGTGGTGAAGTTCCCTCGTCCATTCAGGATAGTAAAAGGGCTTGTTGTCTTTGAGCAGTGCTGTCGGGGGCTTGAGGAACACCACCGGTTTATCCGGCACTTCGTTTTGTAACTCACGCGCGTGCTCCGCATAGTTTCTGCCTACACATATTATTTTCATACGTATCTTTATCAGCCAACAAGAATATTCCAACTAAAACGAATTATCAACCCCCTTACGCCGCGGGCAGCACATCACCACACCAATCCGCTTGCCAACATGAAACACAGGCGTGACACGCTGCCGCCAACCCCCTTTCTGCAAGCGCGATAATACGTTAATAAAATAATTAATTTATAATATTTTACAATATATAAGAGCAATTAAAAAAATGGACAATTTGTAAATGTCACTTACAATTTGTCCATTTTTTTTTTTTACTTTTGCCCCATGATTGAAAGGGCAATCAGTCGTCAGGTAATGGCTGCCGCGCGTCAGTTTCCGATTGTGTGTCTGATGGGGCCCAGGCAGAGCGGAAAAACTACGCTGGTGAAACACTTATTTCCCAAGGCCAAGTATATATCGCTCGAAGACCCCGACTTGCGCGCCAGGGTCAAGGAAGATTTCCGCGGTTTTTTGGTTTCGCAAAAACAAACGGTAATCATTGATGAAGCACAGCGCCTGCCCGATATTTTCAGTTACGTACAAACCATCGTGGATGACCGCAACCTAAACGGGCAGTTCATCTTCACGGGCTCGCAAAACTACCTGCTGCACGAAAAAATCACGCAAAGTTTGGCGGGCAGAGTGGCCATTCTGCGCTTGCTACCGCTCTCGCTCAGCGAAATAGCGGCAGCCGGCAAAACCGTTGCCGGTCTGGAAAACCTGTTGTACAGAGGGTTTTACCCCGGCTTGTGGAAACAACGCTCCAACCCCGCTTTACTTTACGCAAGCTACATCAGTACCTACCTGGAACGCGATGTGCGCCAGATACAAAACATCAGCAGCTTAAGCGATTTTCAACGGTTTTTAAAACTCTGCGCCGGCAGGGCCGGTCAACTCCTGAACCTCTCCTCCCTGGGGGTTGATTGCGGGATCTCACACAATACAGCCAAATCGTGGTTGAGCATCCTGGAGTCGGCATTCATCGTACATCTGTTACCCCCGTATTTCGAAAACATCAACAAGCGTTTAGTAAAATCACCCAAACTGTACTTTTATGACACAGGACTTTTGTGTCACCTGCTGGATATACATCAACCCAAACAACTGCAATACCACTACCTCCGGGGAGCTATCATGGAAAATTTTGTATTCTCCGAACTACAGAAGTACAACTTCAACAACGCCATGTATTCGTCTATCTACTTCTGGCGCGATAAAACGGGCAACGAAATAGATTTTCTCATTCCCCGCAGCGACCGAAAAATCTTAATTGAAGTAAAATCCGGACATACCATTACAGACGAGTTTCTGCGCGGCATAAACTATTACCGCAAAATTCACAGCAAAGGAGCGCCCATCCGATCATACGTGGTTCACGCCGGAAACCAGGACTTACTGCTGAACCACACCCGATTTCTCCCCTGGGACAGCATAAACATTATATGGAAATAATATATGTATTTTTGGACAATTTGTAAGTGGCACTTACAATTTGTCCAAAATATTTTTCCCTACCAATCGTTTGGTAAAATGCTGAATTGCTCTACTTTTGTGCCGTCATGCCCAAGCAAAAAGTTGACGAACAAACCATCATCATCGAGGCCCTCAAGCTGTTTCGCAAAAAGAGTTACTTCAACACCTCTATGAGCGACATAGCCGATGCCTGTGGCCTGCAAAAGGGCTCCCTGTATCATTATTTTCCCAGTAAAGAGGACTTAATGAAACGCGTCATAAAAACGGTGCATGAGTATTTTAAAAACAATGTCTTTCACCACGCCTATGATAAAAACCTGCCTCCTCACAAACGCCTCGAAAATCTCTTCCGCGCGGCAGAAAAGGTCTTTCTGGACGAAGAAAAAGGGAACCTGCTCGGCAATATGGGGGTAGAAACCGCCCTGATGGCCCCGGAGTTCAACTCGCTGGTCCAGCGTTTCTTTTTAGATTTCTTCCACGCCATTAAAACCATTTATCAGGATAAGTACGGTGACAAAATAGCCAACGAGCTGGCAGAACGCAGCGTAGCCGAAATTGAAGGTAGCCTGATGTTCAGCAGAGTTTTCAACGACCACAGCTATCTGAAAAACACCACCAAGCGAATTCTCAAACGCATTGAAGAAAAACCTGCCGAAGCTGCAGGTGCCAACGGCGCTTCGCGCGCAACCAAAGCCAAACATTGACCTTATGTAACCTTTTTTCAACCGTGTGACCCAATGAAATCCCTACTAGTCGCCAGTGCTCTAACTTGTGTAACAACAAATTATTTCTCAACATAACATAAATAAAAAAATAATTGAATATGAACACAACTGCTCAAGCCCCTGCGCCGGTACAGGTAGTACCCGCAAAAGCCAGAAAAATTAAAACCGTAGCCGTACTCGGCAGCGGTGTAATGGGAAGCCGCATCGCGCTCCATTTTGCCAACATCGGTCTTAAAGTGTATTTGCTCGACATCGTCACTCCCAACCTCAGCGAGGCAGACGCGCAAAAGCCCTCCATGCGCAACAAACTGGTAAACGATGCGCTTGAGTTCGCGCTGAAGAGCAACCCCAGTCCGGTTTACGACAGGTCGTTTGTGAGCCGCATTATTACCGGCAACATGGAAGATAACCTGCACTGGCTCCAACATGCCGACTGGGTGATTGAAGTAGTCGTGGAGCGCCTGGACATCAAAAAACAGGTATTTGAAAAAGTAGAAAAATACCGCCGCCCGGGTACGCTCGTTACCTCTAACACATCCGGTATTCCTATCCGCCTGATGGCCGAAGGCAGAAGCGATGATTTCCGGGCACACTTCTGCGGCACCCACTTTTTCAACCCGCCCCGTTACCTGCGCTTGCTCGAGATCATCCCCACGGCCGATACACACCCCGAAGTAGTTGAGTTTCTTATGCATTACGGTGACGTGTTCCTCGGCAAACAAACCGTGCTTTGCAAAGATACCCCCGCGTTTATCGCCAATCGGGTGGGCGTTTTCAGCATCGCGGCTGTCATTAAACTTATGCAGGAGATGGATTTAACCATTGATGAAGTGGATGCCCTCACCGGCACCCTCATCGGAAAACCCAAATCGGCAACCTTCCGCACCACCGATGTGGTGGGGCTCGATACCATGATCAAAGTAATGAAAGGCGCCTACGACAACCTGCCCCACGATGAATACCGCGATGTGATGCAGGTGCCCGACTGGATTTTAAAAATGGATGCCAACAAGTGGTGGGGCGATAAAAGCGGACAGGGCTTTTTCAAAAAAATCAAAGATGCCTCCGGTAAAAAATCATTTGAAACCTTAGATTGGAAAACGCTGGAGTACAAACCCTCTGCCAAGGTAAAATCTGCCACCACAGAACTCAAAAACATTGAAGACCTCCGCAAACGGCTCCAAGCCATAGCAAAGCAAACCGATAAGCACGGTGCGTTTTTGCGCAAACTCACTTGCTATGTGTCGTCTTATGTCAGCAATCGCATTCCCGAAATCAGCGATGAACTGTACCGTATTGACGATGCCATGCGCGCAGGGTTCGGCTGGGAACTGGGTCCTTTTGAACAATGGGACGCCATTGGCGTGGAAGCGCTCGTAAAAGAAATGAAGGAAGCGGGTTTTAAAGTGAATGCCTGGGTGGACGAAATGCTGGCTGCCGGTCACAAAACTTTTTACAGAATTGAAAACGGTATTAAAAAATATTATGATATATCCACCAGATCATACAAACCCGTACCCGGGCGCGAAGGGCTCATCATACTAGAAAACTTTGCCGAACAAAAACCCGTATGGAAAAACGCCTTTGCCCGCATTGACGACATCGGTGACGGAGTGCTGAATGTATCCTGGAATACCAAGATGAATTCGCTGGGGGGCGAAGTGATTGAAGCCATCAACAAAGCCATTGATATTGCAGAGCAGCAGGGATGGAAAGGAGTGGTTCTCGGCCACGATTATCCCAACTTTAGCGCCGGGGCTAATCTCGCCATGATTTTCATGTTTGCACTGGAGCAGGAATTTGAAGAGCTCGACATGGCTGTGCGTGCATTTCAAAATACCACCATGCGTTGCCGCTACTCGGCTATCCCCGTAGTAGCCGCCCCACATGGCATGACACTCGGGGGAGGATGTGAGTTTGCCATGCACAGCGACGCGGCTGTGTGTGCTGCAGAAACTTACATCGGGCTGGTAGAGGTAGGTGTTGGCTTAATACCCGCCGGTGGCGGTACCAAAGAGATGGCGCTGCGCGCCAGCGATGCCTACTACAACGGTGACCCGATGATCCCTCAACTGGCAGAGCGTTTTACAACCATCGCCACCGCTAAAGTTGCCACCTCTGCCTACGAAGGTTTTGCAATAGGCGTACTCGACAAAAAGAAAGACACCGTAATCGTAAACCAGGCCCGCCTGCTGGCTGAAGCCAAAGAAAAAGTTTTGGAGCTGTACCACAACGGCTACGTACAAAAGCCGCAGCGCACCGACATTACCGTACTCGGACGCACAGGCCTCGCAGCGCTCTACGCCGGAGCAGCATCCTTTAAAGTAGGCAACTACGCAACTGAACACGATTTCAAAATCGCGCAAAAAATCGCTTACGTGATGTGCGGCGGAGATTTATCGTCCGAAACTAAGGTAACCGAACTATACCTGCTCGACCTGGAGCGGGAAGCATTCCTGAGTTTGTGCGGTGAGAAAAAGACCCTTGAGCGTATCCAAAGCATACTCACCAGCGGCAAACCGCTCAGAAATTAATACAACAGTAATTATTTAACCTTAAAGCATTTCCAAAATCATAAATCAATCTAAAAAATCAACTATGGAAGCATACATCATCGCAGGCAGCCGCACTGCCATCGGCAAAGCCAAAAAGGGCGGATTTCGTTTTATGACACCCGTTGACCTGGCCTATCACGCCATTACCGATTTGCTCAAAAGAGTTCCGCAATTAGACCCCGCGCGCGTGGATGACCTCATCGTGGGCAATGCTGTACCCGAAGCCGAGCAAGGCCTGCAAATGGCGCGGTGGGTAGCCGTACGCGCACTTCCTGTGGAGGTGCCGGGCGTAACAGTTAATCGCTACTGCGGCAGCGGTGTAGAAGTTATCGCCATGGCTACTGCAAAAATCAAAGCCGGTATGGCTGATGTTATCATCGCGGGCGGCACCGAAAGTATGTCGCTGGTGCCCACAGTCGGATACAAAACCGTCCCTAATTACGAAATTGCTAAAGAACACCCCGAGTACTACATTGGCATGGGATTAACTGCCGAAAACGTTGCCGAGCGCTTCGGCATCACCCGCGAACAAAGCGATGAGTTCTCATACCATTCACACCGAAAAGCCATCGCTGCCATCGAAGCCGGTAAATTCAAAGACGACATCGTTCCCGTTGAGGTAGAGGAAGTTTACTTTGAAGACGGGAAACGCAAAACGCGCAAATTCACCGTTTCGCAGGATGAAGGCCCCCGCGCAGACACTACCCTCGAAGCATTGGCAAAGCTCAAACCCGTATTCAAAAACGGCGGTCAGGTAACCGCCGGCAACTCATCGCAAACCTCCGATGCCGCCGCATTTGTGTTGGTAGTAAGTGAGCGCATCGTAAAAGAGTTGAACCTGAAACCCATCGCGCGCTTAGTCACCTCCGCCAGTGTAGGTGTCGATCCCACCATCATGGGCATCGGGCCGGTAGCCGCCATCCCCAAAGCGCTCAAACAAGCCGGACTCAAACTAAACGACATAGAACTCATTGAACTAAACGAAGCGTTTGCCGCACAATCACTGGCCGTTATAAAAGAAGCCAAACTCAACCCCGACATCATCAACGTTAACGGAGGCGCCATCGCCCTCGGGCATCCGCTGGGCGCATCGGGCACATACCTCTTCCAAAAACTCATTGGCGAAATGCAACGCAGAAATCTCCGCTACGGCATGGTCACCGCCTGCATCGGTGGCGGGCAAGGCATCGCAGGTATATTTGAGCGATTGTAAACTCCTGTCGCCCACGTTGCGCTCAAACTGCTCGTACCATTATTATTTCGAAATTTTTGGGGGTGCCCCTGCTGCCAAGCGCTGCAAGGCAGCAGGGTCGGGCTGACCCGCTCCAAGTCCTCCCCGCCAAAGGCGGGTGCGGGCTTTCCGCTCGCATCCCTCACCCGGCTGACGCACCCAAGCCAATCTCGTACTTTTTACCAGCGCACGTTCAGCCGGCTGGTTATTACCAATTCATTAAACGAAAAATCTGTTGAAAAGAAACTTACGTATTTGTTGTAGCGAAAATTGGTGGACAACGTCAAATGATTAAACAGTGTGTACGATAAATCCACTGACGAACCCAGCCGTGTTTCTCGCTCCAGGTTCTTGGCAACATCTATGTTCCAAGCAGCGGTAAAATTTTTAAATGGTGTGCCAAAAGCTCCCGAACCGAATTGTACCTGGCGATTGATAAAACTATTACTGTGGTTTTGGTTATACCCCATTGTAAACATAAGTGTAAGCGGGAATCGGAACGAAAACTGTTGCGTTAGCAACGAGTTATGCAGCGTATAGTCGCCCAACGTGATACTATCGGATTGGCTCCACATAAATTGATAACTTACGCCGGTTCTCCAGCGCATGTCTGCTACCTTGTAATTGTACGCTATGTTGAATAAAGCGCCATGTACCCAGGTAGTATTAATCTGATTAGTGCGGTAATTGCCGTTGTAATCCAGGCGCAGCGAAGGAAATCTCTGTTTGTTCCACGAAAAACCCGCTCCAAAGATGTGTGTAGGCGAGGCAAAACGCTTAGAGCGGATAAGGTTGTCTAATTCATACCGATAGCGTGCTGTCAGCTTCAGGTTACTCTTCCTGAAATGTTGCTCCATTCTGCCGCCATAACGGATTACGTCGTTCCGCAAAAATGGTACCCCGAATGTTACATAACCCGGCCCGATGTATTCAGTAAATGCGATGATGTTACTCCCCTTCCACATCTGGAATTCCCCTCGTGCCATATAGGCAAAGTCATAACTGGTAGAAAGATTGGGTCTGAGAAATTCGGGAATTCGCTCATACCACTCATTAGGCACTACAAGGGCGGAGTCATTTCGGCTCCGGTTAAACGCTGCAGTTACACCTTCACCGGTGAGTTTGACCTTGCCTTTCCAGAATGCCGCCTGCGCTTCCACACCAAGTACATCATTTTGTTGCGGGCGAATTACAGGCGTTAGTACGTCGGGCAGGGTGTTTTTATTATCAAACAAATGTAAATAGCTGATGTAAAAGTGCGAACGCTCGGGTTTGCCCAGGCCCGTTTTTGCCCCTATCATCCAGCGTTGATATGCCGAGCGGAATATATCTGTAAAATTTACTGCTCCCAAATGTGCATTACCCCCTGATATGTTCAAAAAAAACAGACCGGGGTTTATCTCCACCATCCCGCCCTGCACCTGAATGCCGCTCAGCGTTAGCGGTGAATAAAAAGGATAAACAGTACCTATCTGCAACTGGCGAACACCGTAAAATAATTTGTTCAATCCCGTAAAGTAACCTCGTTCCATGAGATGTTGCTTCAACACTACCGGGTCGTACAGGCGCGTGAGTTCATCGTATTTTACCTGGTTCCACGTTTTCAGATTGTTTTGTAGGGTTTCCAGATACTGTTTTCGTTCTGTGAGATTTTTTGCCTCTTCGGCAGCCGATTTGAGTTCCTGCAAGCGCGCCATCAGTTCATCATACTGTCTCTTTTTTTCTAAAAGGTTGTTAAGTTTAGAATTATATTTACGTACCCTACTTAACAAAGAATCCTTGCGTGCTTCCAATTGTGCCAGGCGGGACTCTATACTGTCAAAGAGAATTTTTTTTTGCACTTCTTCGGCAGAATCTGCGGGAATATAGCCGGTCAGTTCGTTGTGGGCTTGTGTGTAAGCGTATTTCAGCTTTTCGTAATCTATTTTTTCCAATTCAAGTGCAGAGATTTGGTTTAATTCTGCCATATCATTATCTATATTGACAAACTCCGCACTTCTGATTTTGTTTTCCAACGCCTTTATTTCATCCGGATTTACTTTTATATTTTTTAATCTGTCATAAATATTGCCGAGCTCAGTGAGTTGTTCATATCGCTGCTTAAATGTGCCAGTTTGGATATGAGTAATCTCCGTTAATTTTTCCTCCACCATTCTGCGGAGGTTATCCCTGAACTTGTGTGCATCAAACAGCAACGTAGCAGCGAATGGGTTTGGCCATTGTCTGTTTCGCTCAGTAGTGTAATATAAGTTTAATCCAATAGGTATGTTGTATATACTCATACCCGGCTGCGCTTGTACGCGTACCAGGTGGGGAGGTACAATTTGATTTGTCCCTTGCCGGGTGCTGTAAATGTGCTCTACGCTTGCCGTTCCGTAGAATTGTATGTGAGGTGGAATTTTCACCTTACCGCGTGGAGTGGCTTTTGCGTCTTCTGACTGCGTCAAGGTAATACAATCCTCACCAATCGTTTCCCTGTCGCGCTTAGTTTTGGCTTCGGTGCAAAACTGGTACCGGCCCGGCGGTAAAATTCCGTGATGTTCCAGGTGTTTTCGCACACGCTCATCGTAAAAGGTAATTTTCTCTGTTTTAACCTGCAAAGCATCCAACGCATTTAAGCCATTGCGAAGAATTACTGGTTCACTCTCGCAGGCGATAAGTACTTTACCGTTTTCGTCAGATATTTTGCCCGTTAAAACTACACGTTCGCCCGTACCGGCAACTTGTATTTTTACGTTCCAGCAAACAGAAGCATCTAATTGAATTGTGTGGATTAGATTGTAGCTTAGTTGAGTAAATGCCGAACCACAAAATAAAATTAAAACGATTAATAAGAATATGCGGTTAACTGACTTCATATCATCATCTTTCCGGACGAGGTAACGCCCAATCTCTAAATGCTTCTATACCCCATGAGGCCGCTGCCCCTACCACAGGTACACATCCTACAGCTCCACCAATAATATTCAAAGCGGATCTTCCTGCGTATGTACCTACTCCTATATCTCCATCTATCAAAGCATTAGCATCATCATATATTTCAAAAAGCATATTAGCACCACCAATAAAGCCCCCGAGTAAACCCATACCACCGACATTTCTGCTGCCACGCATCAATACTTCAGCACCCTCTCGGATTGTCAGCCCCTCATCCCTCGCCATTTGAATTATTTCAACAACATCATTAACTGTACCGCCAATATCCATTACTACACCTCCCTGCTCAAAAGCATCACGCACTATTCTATAATCCTCAGATGTGCGCTCCGCCTGTGTGGAGGGAATGGCAACAGGTGAGCCCGCAGCTGGTCTTATAGCTAATACATGTTCATCCTCAAACATAATTATTTCATTAACAAGTATTTCAGCATCACTTCTGACAGTTCTTACTCTATCCGAAGTTCTCCTTCTTGTTTCCCTACTTTCTGTGACTATTGGATTTACGGGTTCATCCAAAGGCAACCCGGCAAGTGGATCATCATTACCTTCCAATCTCTGCAATTCTATAGCAAACATTTCTAAATCATTTGGTTTACTTGTTCTGAGTTCTTCCTCTGCTTCTATCTCAACTCCTGCAATTGGATCATCACCCCATTCTAACATCTGAGATAGCAAAATATCGTCTGAAGCCCTGGACCGTGCAGCCCCCCTCCTGTAAACATTTGGTTGAGCTCCATTTTCATCTTTAAATAATATAGAATTGTTTAACATGGCGCTATACGGAGAATGGGATGGAAATTTGTTTTCTCTTGGATCCACACTCCACCACCTGCCTACCCGCGGATCGTACTGGCGAAACTCAGTGGTGTAGCTATTGTTATCACCGCATATTTCATCTTCGCTCTGCATGCCCTGAAACCCGTATCGGTACGTCTCATTACCGATACTGCGGCCGGGCATCGTCATGCCAAACGGATAGTAATTGTGCGCTGCCTGTATTTCTGCTGACAACATTGTACCCGATAGAATCTTCCGGTCACTCACTACCGCCACTACATCGCCCGTATGGTTAGCGAGTTCATAGCTTCGCTTGCCGCGTATGAGCGAGTCGCGGGTGATAATGCGTGGGCTTAGTACTACATCCGGTTTGTACAAGCCGATGCGTTTTGTACCATAGATAACGGACTCTTTCCAACGCACCGTACCGCCCGCAACTGTATAAACAGCTAACGGACGCCCCAGTACATCGTGCACATACCACTCTGTTTCCCCACCAGCCGTTTTAGCAATCCTTCTTCCAAAAGCATCGTAGTGATACCTGATGATGCCATCCGTTTTGCGAATGGAAGTTATTTTACTCTGCCGATTGTACTGTATCTCTGTGATGCCTTCCGATGCATCGCTCTGCAGGCGCCCTGTATTGTCGTAACGATAATTATTGGGCGCTTGAGAACGCAGGTCGGTAGCGCTGCTTACGCCGGCATCTGTAATCTGATGCAAACGGTTATTCTCTTCGGGCTGGCTATATATGTATGTCAAATCATCAATTAACGCAGATGAATTAGCCGTGCGCGACAGGCGCGTGATGTTGCCGTTCAAATCGTATTGTATATGCATGCGATAATTCGGACTGAAGGCGCTTTCAAAACCCGCATCGTTGGTAAATAACATGGCTGACAGCCGCAACCGTCCCGCCTGATCATAGCTGTACGCCTGTGCGAAGGTTTTTCGGGTGTCGCTGCCGAAACTGTAATTTAAGCTGGTTATGCTGTTTTGAATGAATCCGTTGTAAATCGGCTTGGAGAAGCCCGCGTTCAATACCCCAATAGGCGACTCGGGATAAAACGCGGGAACCTCCGCACTGATTTTTGTGTAATCATTCGGGTAGTAATTCAACACTTCACCGAATATATCCGGGGCAAAACCGGCTGCGTACATAACGCCCTCACGAGTACCGTCTCTGCCTATATCGTTAAAACTGCCCCCTGTCATATAGCCGTTAATACCCTTCAGCCATCCCTGAATCGTATAAGCATAATCCACCCCCTGTATTTTTTCATGGCCTATTTCAGCACGCGCCAACGGCCCGTGTAAATAATAGTAATATCTTGCTTCGGTCTCTCTGTGTCGTTCGGGTGTGTGTTCGGATGTTGACGTCTGTACCTTCACAAGGCGTTTGTTTATGTCATAACTCAGCCAGTGAATAAACTGGTCGGGGCTTCCCTTCTGGTAGGTAATGCGTTTTACCTGACCGCTGAGTTTGTCATACACGTAATCTGTGGTCTTGGTTGCCATACGTCTGTTGCTAATGCCAAGCACAGGGTAATATTGTACAGCGCGTATTATGTTTCCCAATGCGTCGTAGCTATAGCCAACCACATACGTGGTATTTGTCCCGTCTTCCATGTATCGGATAGCTGCGGGACGGTTGCGAATATTTTTTTGTCCATCGGGAAAATCCTCCCTCTCAAATTCAGTTGACGGCAAATCGTATTGCGTAATGGATACCTCTGCTTTATTACTTAGCGATGACAGGTGAGCAGTGTATGGACGAAAGGTCTGCCATACATCGCCATGTCTGGTGC
>JANWXI010000008.1:0-29437 GCA_025057415.1 Chitinophagales bacterium | reverse complement strand
ACCTCTGCTTTATTACTTAGCGATGACAGGTGAGCAGTGTATGGACGAAAGGTCTGCCATACATCGCCATGTCTGGTGCGTCCAGTTTCAACTATTCTGTTGTTTGCATCATACACAATGTAGGACGCCTGATTGTTGGTTCGCTGAGTGGCATCGCGCGATAATATTTGCCGGCCGGCATAGTCATACGCATATTGCGTTGCTCCCTCATCCGGAGAAATTTTTTCTGCCAGTGTTCCCAAGCTGGTATAACGATATACTGTAGCCATGCGGTGGTTGGGATAAACGGGACTGCCCGTGCCGTTTCTTCTGTGGTTGATGCTGTTTGCAATCTGAGTAGAAGAGAGTGACCTTACTCCCTTCGGGGGAACTGTTTTTACCAAAGCACCGGACTGGTCGTAATAGTAAAGGGTGGCCATGTAAATGGCATCATTATATGATACGAGAAATATTTCAGGTACCCTGCTTAAACAACGGCGTATGTATGCGGCGCGCAGCGTATCGGCAGCAAAGCTTCGTCTGAGTTGAAAGTCACGTTCAGCTTCCCGGCGTGCTATCATGCGTAGCGACTCCTCACAATCGTCCTGCAGGGGAACAAGACGAGGTGAGGGTAAACAACACACCGCTGAGCGGGACGACGGGCGTTGTGAAACAGACGTGCATCGGAACAATACATAGCAAGTATTTGTAATGCGTACCGAAAATATTCTTCCGCCTCTGCTGCGCACTATCATTTCTCCCTCATATACAGCATCGGCATTGGGCGTAGCTGAGGGCTTGCGTAGCGCTATCACAAATCCCACACTGTCAAAATTGAATCCTGGCGTGAGGACCGTAAACGTAAAATCGCAATTAATCGGAGAAGCAGAAAGAGCGCCTCTGCCCTCGCTGATACTCAAACGCGCTGTAAAGACCCTATTGTCGCCCGAAGTGAACCCCCCGAAACTCCATTGCCATGTTTGTCCTGTCGGGTGCACATTGCGCAATGTGGGACCAAAATGTGGTGAATGACTCGTGTGCGTGTGAACCGTGAGCATGCTGCTCCGGTAACGGTTCCGTTCAAATAAATACTGGAGAAAAGTGAGCATCTCGCGCCGCGCCGGTGTAGCCGCACAGGTCGGTGGGAAACTACATTCGCCTACACGGAAACAGGAGCTTTGTCCCTGAATGGTATCTATGCGGCCGTTTATATCAATTATGCGCATGGTAAAGGTGTAAGCGCCGGTCGCCTGAAAACAATCGAACACGAACAAACTGTCCCAACTGATCTCCGTCTTTCGCTTTTCTAAACTAAGCATACACACCTCCACACCTCCGGTTGTAATTTTAAACCGGAGGACATTCGGATTAGAATCACTTAATCTGCTCCAATGATATTGCAATGCTGTGCTGACACTGAAGCTATTTACGATGTTTTTTGTCAGCACCAGAGGTGATATACCCGGCAAAGTAACACCCGGTGCGGTTAGTTTTCCATCGTAATTTAAAGCGTTGAAAAGAGTCGTTAAATCTGATGCTACCGGGCAAACACCACATGCCCGATAGCGCTCAGCCATAATCCGCTGCCGAAGTTCTTCTACTTCTGCCAGGGTAGGATCTTCTCCGGCAAAGTCCGTCTCCAATTCATCATGTACATCATCCTCTTCCCTGAACACTCTGCGCTTGCCTGCATATAAGCTGTTGGCGGGCACATCGCGCGTACCTCCGATAGTGCGATTATTGAAACCGCCCCCAGCAGTTACTGCCCGGTTGCGCTCATTCGCCAACACGCGCTGTTTCATTTTACGATACAAGGCCTTGTAAACAACCCATTCTTTATCCTGAGCTTCAGGTGTGGCGAATAATGTTCTTGTAGAGTAACATTCCCGTAGTTGTGCTTCGCTGAAATTAGGATTGCCACAGTGTACAGAAACGATGGTCAACTGTGCAGCCGTGAGGGTCGTTCCTCCTAGCGCGCCTGCGTTATTAAGACGATTCTCGATTTCAGCACGCAACGCGCCAGGTGTAGCGAACAACGGATCGTTGCGATAGTCAGTTAATCCGTAACGCAGCGCATCGGCATATCTTTCTGTGGCCAACATAAGAGAATCAAAAGAGAAGCTCCCTCTATTGCGAAGGTTCCACAGGAAGTATTCGTACTCCGGATGATATACTACAAGCGCCTCAGCCCACTGCGGCTCCCACAGGCGTATAAAATCGCTTACATCATTGAGATATTTTACTAATACGTGCCTGCGCCCATCACGCACAATAATTTCTGACTCGGGCGAGCGATGTGCAGGTGTGCCATCATCTGCAATAGGAACGTAATAAGTTTCACCCGTTCTGGTTTGATAATTAAAGGCCGGATTGCGCCAGGTGGCATTGCGCAAGGGTAATTGATTGTCATCGTTCAGTACCGATAGAGGAAAAGCCGCGGGGTTAATCACTCCCATTGGGCGGTCTTCAAGCCGCGAAGTATCGCGATACTCCGCATACTGCCCGCCCGGGCTTACCTCGCTCAGCATGGTTTGCCATGCCATGGCTATCTCACTCAACCCCACCCGCGGACACGCAAACTGACAGGAGCTGTTATTACCCGCACGACGTTTATAGTGGTTGAGCGTAACTTCCCGTCCGTCTCTGCGCACAAAACGAGTTGTTATGTTGTCATAAATACACGTGATGCAACGAGGTGTGCACGCAGCTTCTATATCCGGTAGAAACATGGTATAGTTGGTGCTGCAGGTAAACTGTTCGGTATAATGCTGCACATATTGGTCAATACTAGCAGCATTTACTTTAAGTTTTTTTACGATGTGATAACTCCCCGGATCAAGCCGCAAGGTACGGCCGAAATTTACCGTGTGTGTCTGGCAGGTTGAGAGCGGTTCTAACGAACCGATGGTTTGTCGGTGTTCTAATCGTGTGGCGCCGCAGGCATCGGTTATCGTTATTTCCAAATCGTAAATGCAATCGTAACACACGGGGGTTCCCATGCAGAGGCGGCCTTCATAGCGAGGATTTACCAATCGGTAGCTCAATGACAATTCCGTAGGTGCAGAGAGCGCTATTCTCTTGTTGCTTACCCAGGCGTTTTCTTCTTCTAACAAAATATTGTTCTCGGCTATCAAATCAATCGTATCGGATGCTACAGTTATATTGGTTACAGTGTCTAAATTTTCGGGTTTTGCCCCTGCATATGCGCTAAGCACTAAGTTGCCTTTCAGGTCGTGTATGCTTACATGCGCCTGACCGTTTTCATCCATTATCATAGTTTTTTTGTAGAAGGAAGCATGCCCGGCATCATTACCGAAAAAGCGATCTAACTCCGCCTGCGAGGGTGTTCCGTAGTAATACTTCTGAGAATGCCCCCCGCCTATGCGATGAGCGTATCCGGGAAGGTTGGTTTCGCGCACACGGCCTGTGCCGTCATTGGTGTATTTCACTTGCAGATAAGGACGACCGCCTCCATCCGGCACATAGGCCTGCCATCTTGCTTTTTCATCGTTAAAAGGTGAATAGTAACGGCCGGCTCCGCTTTGTGTGCCCAACACAAGAGAAGTGGTATCGCAGGGAGCATCGCGATCGTAATGTGCGCGAAGAATGTTCCCGCCTTCCACATTCACATGGAAGCGAGGCACATATCCGAGCCGTGCGCGTTGAGAACGGTACCGCAATATACTCAGTAAGTTATTTAATTCAAGACCACGGAGCTGCTCAAGATTAATTCCATAGGGACTAACTCCGGCGGGCAAGGAAAAACCGGTAGGCAAGATGTTTGAAAAGCGGTCACTCCTCCAATTAATGACACCTATAACATTTTTATTACCCAATACAGAAGTGCCAGATAATCCCGGTAATGTTCCCGGCGCCGTTCCGGTTCCGATTGTGCCGGGTGGCACAAACACCGGGGGTGTAAAGACCGGTGCATTCGGTTTTACAGGAGCCGGCAAAGTAGTAATGGCAACCCTTCCATGATGATCGTAAAAGGTTTCAGTAACAAGAATTTTATTGGTCTCCGGTGAGTTCGTAACAGATTGCCGGATGCGCAAGGTGCCATCCGCATAGGTTACAGCTTCGCTTCGCTCTCCGTTTTCATTAAATACGGATTGATATTGCCAGTTCAACCGGTCAGCTTCGTGTGCTTTTTCAGGAGTAATTTCAAATACGCTGTGTCCTCTCTCAGGCAGGGTACCTGTGTCGCTCAAACTCCAGTTGCCCCACACGGGAATTTGGTAGGAACTTCCTCTGAAACCTACGCCTCTTACGCGAGCAACCAAGTATCCTTGTTCAAACACAACAGGCAATTCATATTCGTTGCCATATACTCTTATGCGCACAGCATCGGTGCGGAAATTGTACCGGAGGGATGTACGTGGCCGGCGCGTGCCGTCTGATTTGTAATTATCTATATATAAATACTCCAGTTCGTAAAATTCAGCCCAGGGCAAAGGTGTCCAGCTCCATTTGATGTTGCGCGCTGTAATGTCTTCTTTAATAGGGTAAAACGACGGTGACTGCATGGGATTGGGAGGATAAACTAAATCACCGGAGATATTTACTTCAACAGTGAAAGTTGTATCCTGCTCGGTTGCTATCGCCAGACCATTCACCGTAATGGAAGCGACTACAAGTGCGTGTACGCAATTGGTAATCGTGATGGCATCGCGTTGCTTGTATTGAGCGCCCGCTGCGGGGCGATAGTTAATCTGCAAAGTAAAGGGGACAGAGTCAACCGCACCAAACTGCGATTTACTGCGGCAAAATCCGCTAAGTATCACATCATAAGGCGCTGAAACAACCACAGCCGGATTTATTGCCAGCGTGATAGTAGCTGCAGTACTGCGCACGCCGGGTCTATCTGTATGAAAATTGCCGAAAGTGTCCACCACAGCCGGTAAATATGCGGAATGACGTATCGTGTCGTACGATGCGGCGCGCTCAGTTTTAAACCATCCACTGGTAAATACCAGGGTGTTTTCGTCTTTAACGGCAAAAACATATTGCACAGATGCCAGGTAAACAAACATCACGCAAGCGCAGTTAAACAGGTATGTATGCTTCTGTTTTCTTCTTTTCATGGTCTGCCGATTTTTGATGCTCCGCTTCGGGACTCTTGCACGGTGAAGATGCCCTCCTCTGTTTCTTTTTTGGTAGCTACAAGTTTGTTCTCATTATCATACACATAGTATGTGGCATAGTTGTTCTCGTCCAATGTAGCCATCAACTGCAAGGTAAACGGATGATATACATAGGTTTTCATCACTGAGTTGAACGGCTGGATACGCAGGTCGTCAAACCATGTTTTTCCATTGCGGGCGTGCAGCTCTACAATAATAGATTTTGCATCATCCGGCATGCGGAACTTTCCGTTTATCTGCTGCCAGCCGTCAATCGGCACGCCTTCGGCACGGAATGAACCAACCACGGTTGTGGCGCCCGCGCTGTTTCGCGATTTTACCACTACATCTCCATCGGAAGCAACCCCCGGTAACGGCGGGATTACCGGTGAAGGTAAAAACCTATTGCCGGGCAGAATTTGATTAATTATATTTTGTAATGTGTTACCGCCGCTGCCCGGCGTACTTCTCTCCGTATCCGGCATTGATTTCTTTATCCACACACTCAAATGGAACTCCTTACCGGGTGTAGGCGAGAAGGGAGGTATCAACACGCTGCTATTAGCAGTGTAAGTAGCCAATGTAGTGGGGGCGATTGGAAAATCGTAGTGAGGTGAATATGTACGTGCGTAATAGGCGCCACTTTGTACGACTAAACTGTATAAACCCGTATGACTCACACTCCCATCACAGGCCTCATATTCACTTGCTTTGAAATGAGGAGGTAAGGGGCAACCGCTGAAAGGAGTGGCGGGTTGATTGCGATAGCTGTAATCTTCAAATCCATCATAGGCAATTTCGCCATGCAGTGCGTTGGATGCCACCGCAGTTTGTAAGGTGAACGCATAACCATATAAACTTGCGCCATAATTGCTCAATGCATCTTTTTGCTCTACAGGCCTGCCGAAGTTATCGTACTTCGTAATTACCAGCGCTTCTTTCCAATTTGAGGTTGCAATATCCGGTGATTTTCTAAGCGGAAATGTGCTTGTAAAAAAATTGGTGAAACCGAACAATGTACCGCTTTCGCTGACACGTTCACTCGTGTTTCTAGTTGTAAGAAATACATAATTTTTGAAAGGTCTCCAGTTTCCTAAAACTCCCAACACAAACGGATTGATGATGCTTCGCCCCGCGGTTAAACAGCGAATAGAACCGCTCTCTTGTTGCCTCGATTCACATTGTATCAGAGGCACACAAGTAGTGATGGTTACCCGTGCCGTCAGGCGCGGACGAGGAGGCGGAGCGCTTGTTACGCCCTGTACAGAGGGTGAGGGACCTAAATAGGTGATGGTTCCCGTGGCGGAGTAAATATCATCACAGTGCCCGTCTCCATCATTAAACCGGCGGCTTTCAATCGTAAAGTCAATAATGGTATCGGGGAAAAATGTAGTTCCATCTGCCATGCGAATGATTACTTCACAATTTTCTTCCGGGCGCGATGAATTATATCCGATTACAACCCCTCTGCTGATGCTGCCGCTCAACTGACCGCTGTACACAACAGAACTGCTTGAGAACAAGCCGGTAAAAAGAGCTGCCCCTCTGCTGTAATCCATATTTAAAACTACGTTCCTTCTCTTATAATCACCGGACATGAGCAGTTTTCTGACAAACTCGCCCAGTAAGTCAACAGCGTTTTGCTTTGCTATTTGGGTGTGCGAACAGGAACAGCGATATACCGGATGTATTGATTCAAACAAACCGTAAGTTTGCCAATGCTGACTGTATTCCGTTACTTCAGCATGTATTACCTGGCTCTCGGGCAACTCCAAACGATCCGATACGACAGGCGAAGCAGCTAGTAAGAATTTAGCCGCAGGGGCATTTATGATGTTCCTGTAACCGGAACGTGTGATGATCATATCATACGTTCCGTTGGCAAGTGGCTGACCGGAGCGGTCAATGAGCCGGACAAACCTCCCCTCGTGCACGTTCATCACCCATGCCGTTGTAAATGTGTCATTTACCCCAAATACTACTTCATCAGAGGTGCGATAAGTAAGAGCGTTTCTAGCGATGCACAATACTTCATCTCCTTGCCGGAAGTAATGGTCCGCTTCGCTGATAGTTGCTGTACCACTTACGATACTTTGTTGGTTCAACATTAGCCCTGTGTTTCGGTAGGCACTATTCATACCGCTATGGGTTGTTACCCAGCGCGCCGGATATGTGAGCTGATAATGACGATTGCCGTGTTCGTTCAAGATGTCTGTTAATATCACCTCTCCGCTCTCGCGGTCGCGCAACAATTGTCGCGAGCTAACCTGAGCCCCGTTATCAAAGGAGATGATTTCCTCTAATAAACCGCATCTGTAAATTACTTTATTGAACGATGCCATTCGCAATCGCCCGAATTTATGCAAGTAGCCGGGATAAAACGTAGGTATAATAACTGGAATTGGACCACGTAAGCTTATATCCAGATTCATTGCACCTGATGGAACCATTACATGTTGTTCATTTTCGCGTGCATCTGCAAAGAACTCATACTCCACGCCCACAATTTCCCTCCCGACTCTACCGGTAGCAGGGTCTACCGTTTGCACGATGTTGTTCAACCGGTTTGGATTGGCAGCATCCACGCTATAACGATAAAGGGTGCCCGAAACAGGCCGGTCGCTGCCGGGCGCAAACGTGTAAACGGCTTTTTGCACGCCGTGCATGTTGTTTAACTCTACACAAAAACCTTGGGTGGCGTTTAAGATCTCTTCACTGTAAAAAGGAGGCACTTGTATATCGCGGGTGCGCACGTACAGACGGGTGGCCGTGGCAATGGTCGGAAAATCTTTCGCTGTGTAAAATTCATGTACTGCGTAACCGGTGGCAGGCGCGTCCGGGGGCTGCACGTCCTTTACGATCACACGCCGGTAACCGATTACCGGTGAAGGATAATATATCTGACACAACGGTCCGACTTGGTATAAATTCTGATTTACCGAAAGAGGCTTTTCCTTCACATAGCGATAGGGAACCACAAAAGGATTTTCTTCATTCCCGATATACGGCTCGTATTGTGCCACACCGCTGCTGATCGTTTTCACAATTCCGTTTATATTTTCCTCGGTTGTGTATGTGTATTCTTTACCATAAGTAAAATTCAACTCAGGGTCTTGCACCATATTACCCCACTCATCGCTGACCGTAATCCTTTTTACTCTTGCTCCACCTCCGAATTTGATCAGGTCGGGCGATTGCAAGCGTATTTTGGCTCCTTTCAGTTTTACTTTGTTGGCATGGCCGCCCCTGCGCAGATAGCGGTTGGCTTGCTCAAACAACTCTCCTAACACTGCAAAGCAGTTTTCCAAAGCTGTAGCAACAGCCTCAGGGCTGTGACTTTCCAACGGCTGGTTGTAAACCAGGTGCATATAACCATCGCGAATTTCCTCCCATGCCGCTTTTGAAATAGGGTGTACACCCCCGCGGTAGTTCATGTCGTTTTCCGGGGTATTTTTATCGGTCATAGCGCTGCCATCATCCATTTGTGGCAGGCGAATCCAACCGTGTTGCCCATCAGTACATATGCCGTAATCTATACCGGGCCTTTGTAAACTGACAGGAATAAAACCTTCTACTTTCTCATACCCGTTTTCGGCAGGGCGACTCAAACGCACATTCATGGAAAAATACAACTCAGATATACTTTGTACATAAGGTGTTATATCTTCGTGGCTGCGCGCTGGTTGTTTGAGTTTGAACTGAACGTAATTGTAAACTTTATTGCTCGCATCATACAGTATATCGCGGGCATCATCTCCTGTCCTTACCTCTGTTTTACCGGCAGCGTCAGCAAAACCCACTACTTGTCTGAACTCCATGGCCGGCTTGTCCTGTACATAAGCGTAATCATTGGACTCATATTCAACACGTATTACGGAGCCGGTGGGTGTAGTAATGCGAGTGAGCAACCACGCTGAAGCAAAACGATCGGCTTCTTCTCTTGATAACGAGGCATAACTTTTCATCTCGTCCGAGCCACTCTCTGTATCAATATAACTGCCCCAGCGGTCTATTTTCTTGCGATGATATTCGGGGTTGAATGCAGAGTAAGAAAATATATAGGGATGGCGACTGCCTTTTTCGCTGTCGCCATATTGGAACCACACTCGCTTTAATGTCAGTTTCCCGCCACCGCTGATATTATTGGGTACTCTGCCGCACAGGGAATAATCATAAACAAAATGTACCGTTAGAATCGGCAAAGCTCCTTCGCTTAATCGCGAGGCACGCGCATACAACTCAATCTTATCCAGCTTTTTCATACGTTGATTGGGGTTTACACTTAACCCGCCATCTTCACCTTGTACTCCTACAGCATCCTCTCGGTCGCTATATGTAAACTCCGCAATGAAATTTTTTGACTCGATGCTGTGGAGGTACCAGAGTTCTTTAGAGCCAAATGAATAGTGAGCCGTGTTGTCTTCATCATCAGTTTTTGAACCTTCATTAAACACAGCTTTGTTTTGTTCAACGGGTATGCGCCATGTATAATTACTGCTGGCGAGTGAGTAATTAAATTTTGTGTAGGTCCCGAGGTCATCGGGTGAGGGACCGTTGCCGGTGAGGTCCACATAATCAGCGCTGAGGATATCGGTGAGTAGCCATGCATAAGGGTGAGCGGGCGTACGCTCTTTTTCAAATTTATTATTCTGCCCCCGTCTGTTGGCAACGGTATTGTCTGTACCTGGATTATACGACACCAATCCCGTTTGTGAGTCCTTCGTCTCTCCGCTAATGTTGAAAGAGACATCGGTGATGTGATTGTTATATGCTGGAATACCAAAAACATAGCGCATCCCATCTGTCCTGGTTACGGTGATTTCGGATATATGCTCCAAACTTCGTATCCTTCCCCATTTAGCAATAGCACGACTGAATGTTGATGAATTGGAATAATTTTGAAATTGATTGAGAGGATAGGAACTTATTTCTTTGCTCAGCGCCATTTGTGTGGCATCTAAAGCCGTAAGGCATCTGATGTGATTTTGACGATATTCACGATTATTGCGCAAAAAATTATCACCGGCATTACCTGCCACCACACCTGAGGCAGTGATGAGTTGATTGCCCGTGTTTCCGTTTTCATCCACAGTGGGGCTAACGGACTCAAACTGCCCGATACGGTTAAATAATTCCGGATTACTCATAGCAGTTGCCTCGCCCATTCCTTTGAAATACACATGCTCATACAAAGGGTTGCCTTCCACCGATTGTTGGAAACGAAGTGTATTGAAGCGATTCCCATCGCGCCATTTACCCGACTTCCCTTGTTTCACGGGCACTTTAATATCCACTCCTATTTTCAGTAAATCGCCCGCTGCCACATCAGCGCCTAAGAAACCCTCTGTGCTCCAAGAATTCGCTTCCGGGTCGTAGAGTGTTCCTGCATCTCCGCGAAAAGGTCTGAACGACATCTGTAACCCCTGCGCATTAATCTGGTATAAATCATGTGCAAACTGCGACATGGGTAAATTCGGAACTTCTTTGCTAAAAGAACTTCCTTTTTCGCGTTGTACGTCCATCAACTCGCGCCCGCCTGTGCCCTTATGGGCATACATGTATCCGTATGCAGGAATTTCCTCGTAGTTCTTTGCATACCGTAAATTAGAATACGAAAACTCCACTTCACCACTGATGGTCGTTACACCGCCAACCTCACCTCCTACTTTAATTTTACCACCAAAGCCATCCTGAAACATGGGAGTTGTGATGGTAGGTTTCATCGAAGGCGAGCCATAGCCGATATTAAAATCTGCCCCTGCTTTTAATTCGCCCTTTTGAACTCCGATTTTTTTGTTGAGAACCAACCCTCCCTCTCGACCAAATGCACTCTTGTTTTTGTAAGTAATCTCAGGGCTGATGCAAATCTTTTTTAAACCTGTGCGGGAATGAGTTTCTAAACCTAATTTCAATTCTCCATCTTTTATACCTTCATCTATCTCGTTCTCAAACCCAATACTTGCCGAAGTATTGAGCATAGCGCCTTCGCTGCTGCTCCCCTCAATACCCAATCCGAGTTTCCCTTCAGTTTTAAATCCCCCGCTATTGCTTCCACTGAGTCCTATCCCACCCGAAAAATCGGCACCCCACCCTTCATAGGTGCTGTAATTTAGTTTCAATCCCGCTGATAATTCAACTTCTCCCACTGCCCCTCCGTCTGTCCCCTCCTCACTTCTTCCTTTCGAAGCTTGCGATGTAGAGAAGCCCGTTATTTCTACATCGGCTGCCACTCCAAATTCTGTCGTTTCGAGGGGCTTTGCCGACTTGGTAACCTGAATTTTATCCCCGCAAAAATCATCGGGCAGGCCGCGTACATCGCGCGTAACGGCTCCTACATTCAAATTCCAGCCCAACCCCACCATACTTGCCTCGCTTTCCATACCGATATTGCTGCTGTAACTCAACGTTAACGGATATCCACCCACATCCATCAAGGGAATCTGATATTGAAAATCTCCCGTAAACAGATTTACCAGCTCTTTATTTTCAACGGGAGTAAACTGCTGCACCTCCGGCACAGACGGGCCTCCAGTAAGTGCATACACAGGATACGGAAAGTATGTCATTTGTATTAGCGCCAGGGCCAGAGCTATTATCTTCTTGTATCGTCTGATACGATGCATAACCTCTTACTTTATTTTGAAAAAAAGTTTTTGAATATTCCCGTTTGCGTCAATAACCTGCATCTGATATAGTTCATTTGTTTTCAAACCTTTGTAATTAGTTATAGGAGCACTGAAATAATTGTCCCCGGGAGTTACCTGTAATAATTGCTGATGCACTACGCTGCCCGAAGCATCCGTAATTTGCATTGCGGCGCTTGGGGTGTTGGAGCGATGCATGTATAAAAAGCTGAGTAGCCCCCTGTCAAGTACCGAAAAATTATTAGACGGGTTATCTTTCAGCTCAAGATACGCAATGCCGGGCTTCGGTAAGTTGCGTCCGATATTTTTCTTTTTAGATGAAGTATCTGCACTCATGAACAACTTCTCATCGCAATACACAAAGCTCCACACTTCGCTCACGGCTACCGTTTTGTTATTGATCTCTGCAGAAACCTTCCATGCGTAGCGATAGCCCGGGCGCAGGTTCCGGGCATTAATCCCGTACTGCACGATGGGAGTAGTAATACCTTTTCGTTCGTAAAAGGGCGGATTTATCTGAACCGCACTCCATGGTGACTGCTTGTTTTGTATTTCATACAGATACAGCGTGTAAGTAAAATTTTGCCCCTTGTCGGGCGCGGGTGGCAGCCAATTAAAAAACGGGTACGGTTCACATATCGTTTCGTTATTATCGGGCGACACGAGTACCGGCGGTGTAAAATAATCGGCAGAGAAATGATAACAGGTGCTGCCTAGTTCCAATGAGTCAAGAGCCGAGTATGCGTAGATACACATTTCATAATCTCCTGCTGGCAATGTGTTGGTGCGGATGCCGTACTCGCGTAGTTCGGGGTCTTCGTACAAAATGGTGTAGGGTTCAAGTCCTACATAATAATGGGTGCCAAACGAAGTAACCCCCGGGAGTATCTCTCTGGGACTAGATCGTATCTCAAATATCTTGCCACGCGACGCCTCATAGGCGATACCGTAAAAGAATACTTTTAATGTTTGATTGGTAGTGTTGTTGACCAGCGCTTTCCACTCATCTCTGCGTGCCAAAGAATACTCACTGCCTGGGATTATGGTGATTTGGATGGTTTGCCCAAAAGTGTAATAACAAACAACTATGGAAAACAATATGTAAATTGTCCTGTACATGGTTTTCCAACTTTACATGAGTACTGGACGCTCTCATTATTCAGGCGCATGCAACGCTTAGAAATATTGCTATTCCTTATAGTAATTTCCGCTCGCGTTGTTGCTGTAGGTTACGGTTGGAGGCACATTTATATCGTTTGAATTAGCGCTCACCCAAATTCCCCACGCTGCGCTGTTGCTGATGGTCATATTATCTATGGTTACCGCACCCGCGCTCCACGCCCCGACATGTAAATTTGCTCGTTTTTGCGTAGCTCCGGTATAAGATGATGAGCCGCCATAATTCAAATCAACATAAGAAAGTTGATTGTTGGGGCTGGTACTTTGAAACACTAGACCTTTCCATGCACCGGGCGCTGCCGTTTCTCCAGTGAAAACAATGCGCTCAGAAGCGGTACCCACTGCACGAAGCCATGAACCAGATGAGTAATCGCCCGTACCTAAACCCGAATTATCCCCAAACTCAACACGCACACCTGGTTCAATCGTCAGGTTTCCGTTATTATTGTATTCTCCGGCATAAACGATGCCCTCAATGTAGTAGGGTACAGACATCTTCTTCCATGTATGTGCACCGTGTAAACGACCTCCGCGTAACAACACTTTGTTGCGACCATTGCCTGTGAAAGTGGACGACATACCGTCTAACTGGGTGGCAGTAGGGCCAATGGCTGAAATCGGGTATTCCGCATTCTGTGTGAATTCATTCATGCTAAACGAGGTGATAGGATTCAGTTCGTCTGACTCTAAACCATCTACATACAAGCCATCTTTAGCGCTCTTACTCACTATTGTATTGCGGATTTTTAATTGAGCATTCAAAGCTACTCTTATGTTGGCCTTGCGAGCAGCGTTGCCATCAAAGCTTGCGCTACCTGCATTAGCCACAATACAGTGATTTAATTCATTGAAAACACTGTTGCTTTTGAAATAAAGGCCTTTCCATGCTCCTTGTACATCCGTTTCTCCTTTGAATTCAATTTTTTTATCCGTTGTACCCACCGCTTTTAGAGCTCCTCCCGAGTTGATTACAATGCCTGAACCGCTTTTACAAACAATCACCACGCCCGGTTCTATGGTCAATTTAGCATTTACATTAAGCACACAGGTGAGCGTATAGTCAACTCCATCGCCCCGGTCCTCCCAGGTGACATCTGCGTTGATGTCGGTACAGTCAATGGTTTGAGAATTATTATCTTCTCTGCGGCATGCGCTGATAAAGAGTATCATCAACCAACCGGAGTAAATTACCAACTTTTGCAGTATTTGCTTTTTCATAACTTAAAATTTTTTGTACTTGCAATGTTCTTTAGTGATGTTTATATTGTCAACTTGAAAAAATTGATTTTGTGATAAAATCTACGTATGTAATTGAATATCAATAATATGAAAAGCAAACCTCGCCATAGTAAACTTTTTATGTTATTGCTATCGGTGCCGGGTGAGCACACAAAGTGGCTAGCCGAGCAGGCGGTCCATTTACAAAAACGTTCCCAACATTTACTTTTTAAAATTTTATTTGAGCACTTGCCCACCCAAAAAGAACCAGATCGCGCAAGCGCATTTAAATTTATTTTTGGTAAAACATACACCAAAAACAAAGATTATTTATTACGAAATGAGTATCGCCTGCTTTACCAATGGGCGAAAAAGTCCTTATCAGAAAAATATATACCATATAACGCCCGTCCTTACATTTACCTGGAGTATTTGCTTCACAACAGCATTTATGAGTTGTTTGAAGAGGAGTATAAAGCAGAATGGGAGAAAGCGATTAATGTAGATGACTCTGCTCTGCTGCTGGAACTTATTGATCTGAATATTCAATATCATTTCACCGGCAAGCCGCAATCATTAGCCATCAGCGAACAAATAAAGCATTTATGCATAGAGCGACTGCATTGGTTGCAAAAACATTTGCTTCGCGAAATCAGAAAGGAGGAATTGCGCCTGCGATTGGCAGAACGAATCATCGGGGCATACAATCCAAGATACGTATCTGAAACTTTACCAACCACCATTGAACTTGCAGAACTGCAAAAGACCGACCGTCACGCACAGTACATTAGCAAAAAGGTTTCTATAAACGGAGCACAGGGGCTTGAAAAAATTTATCAGATTAAAGCATTACTCAAAAATACATCTTTGATAAAAAAATATGAACCAAACTACGAGGGTGCATTGTGTCGCTTTTTGGTGAATATCGCTATTGAATATTACCTATTAAATAAAATAGAACATGCTTTGAATTATTTCAAAAAAGCAGAAAAATACATCGTTCATGCATCCCATGATATAGTAGTGACGTTTGCATTTAATTATAGCATGTCATTACTTAGGGCTGAACAACACCACAAATCGAAGGAAATTGCCTACACCTACAAAAATGTCTTATTGCAAAATCCTTTGATTAAAAGCAGGGCATATTACCTGTTGTGTATTCTGGAGTTGTATGCCGGTAATTATGAGGCAGCTGAAGAATTCATACGACTGGAAACAAAAAAAGAAGGAACTGAATTCTATTATCTGATGCGCTTAGCTCTTTCGGCTGTATATTATTTACGTGGTGATTTAGATTTAGCCATACGCGAAACCATCAATGTGGAGCAAGCTATTCATTATGAATTAAGTAAAATTAAATCTGCACAAACCATCATCGGCAAAAACATATCGCAGTATTTTCGTAAGTTCTATCATACCCTAACCCACTATGTAGGGCGCGATAGAAAACCGGAACTTGAAAAACTGCGTAACTCTATAGATGAAATTTCTAAAACCGAAAACATTCTTTCACCCAACAGTATATTGCTCCATTGGCTTCGAAATGAAATAACCAAACTAACAAACTAACATATTTATCGTAAGCTGATATTTTTACATGCCTGAGACATATTTTACTATACTCTTTGTACATTTTCAGTTTAATAATTTACAGCTTAATTATGCAATCCCTGGCAAGGGTAATGATGACCGGTAAAAAGAATATTTTACACAGGAAGTAAACCATCATGTTACTAACTTTTGTGCACTGGGTTATCTTGAACACACTGATTATATGTGTGAGGGGATTTCAGTTATTGAAATTTCGGGTATGGATTAGTTTACTGTTGTTCAATCTCAAGTTTATCTCAGGTGTGTGCTTATGGTGGATATATACTTTTTACTATACGAAAACAGAGTTTAACGATGTTCACAAATTTTATCGTGATGCTTTGATATTATACGAAGCTGCCTCTGAAAATCCAAAAGTATTTCTTCATCTGATGATTGCAGATAACAGTACTGCTTTTTCCAATCCTGAATACCGGTATTACCTTAATAGGATGAGGAACTGGTTCAGAAATTTTGATGAGGCGCCGGTAAATGAGAACCGGATAGTAATTCGCAGCCACGCTTTATTGATGTTTTTAAGCGGTAAAACGTACCTGGTGCATGTTCTTTGGATGTGTTTTATATCTTATCTGGGCTGGCTGCTTTTTTTAACCCCAATCAGTAAAAGTGCGACACCTTCACAAAATGTATTTTTATTGGCTAGCATGCTGATGCCCTCCGTACTTGCTTGGAGTTCTGCCGTGTTGAAGGAGCCATATCTGGTTTTAGGCATGGGTTTGCTGATAAACGGCATGCTTAGCTATGGAAATTCAGGGATAAAACTGTTTAAAATTTTATCGGGCTTTTTGTTGTTGTTATATGTAAAATTCTATGTGCTGGCATGTATCGCACCTGCGGCATTAGCGTACAGTTTATTCCCCAAAATTTCAAAACCACTTTTAGTAATGTCTAAATATATTACAGTTATAGCTGTTACTTTTTTTATACTTATTGTGATGGCAAAGTATTCAAAATACGATTTGTTTAAAATTCTTGCGAATAAACAGGAGCATGCCATACGGGAGGCAGTGTATTTTGAAGCAAAAAGTATAATCAAAATTAAAGAAATTCACGGCGCTGAGGATGTACTGATGGCAGCACCGGTCGGGCTGTGGAATGCGTTCACGCGTCCATACCTGTGGGAAAGTAAAAAAATTATCGTATGGGTAAGCGCCATTGAAACCTTTTTCATTCTTCTTTTTTCACTATGGCTCTTATATCAGATTTACATGCGGCAACACAAACCGGACAACACCGTAATTTTTTTAATCACCGTATCCCTGTGCTATTTCACTTTAATTGGAATCAGCACTCCGGTACTAGGTAATTTAGTGCGTTATCGGTCTGTGATGTTGCCGGTGTGGATATCAGCCCTCGTAATATGGGCGCAGGGATTCAACATAAGCGTCTCGCTTACTCATGCGATAATGCGCGTTAAAAATAACGTCTGATTTACTGTACGAATGTGTATAACAATTCTTCTTTTCCCTTTTCAATATTCGTCACTAATCGGGAAATTAGCAAACGTGAACCGTAAAGAATTGCTCAAAAAGTGGAATAACCTGCCGGGCTGGGTAAAGAACCCCTACCTGATTACGCTTATGCTTTTTTCTGCCTGGATGCTTTTTTTGGACGAAAACAACCTGATATTACAATATAGAAAATGGAAACAACTCCGCGAACTACAAGAAAAGCGCGATTTTTATACAGCGAATATTGCTAACACGCAGCAAGCGCTTAATGAATTAAAAACCAATTCTGCTACACAAGAAAAATTTGCCCGCGAACATTATTTGATGAAGAAGGACAACGAAGAAATATTCGTTTTTGTTCCTTCAAAAAACCTCGCAAACGCTACGAAAAATCCCTGACATACGCACCCTGCTTATACACATTCCAGTAAGGGATACCCAGGCGGGTACATTCGTTCTCCCACAGTTTCACTTTATAGGGTTTGTTTGATGTATCAATGATTAATAACGAGAACTGTACAACTTTACAAAGGGTATTGATGTACAGGCGCGGATTACCCGATACAATTACGAAATCGGCATGCAATTTTTCTGTTGGCTCCGCTAATGTTTTGGGAATATCTTTATTAACAATAAATATGCTTTTACCTCTCCAGCTAATCCATTTTCCGAAAGGTATCTCCATGGCATCGGATATGCTGCTATTGTGCTTCACACCGCATTTCCACCAGTGATGTTGAACGCGAAAAAGCAATATATTTTTATCTTGATTCAGTTTTTCATCAAATAATGTCATGGCTTCTCGATTTGCACACAATGTCAGCGCGCTATGGCGGGGAACATAATACACCGCCATCCATGCCTGACGTTCTTTTTTTATAGCATCAAACAGGTTAAATATTGATAGGATACATATAACTGCCAACGATACGAGAAGCGCTTTCGCACTACGCGTTTCATACGCTACACACAGCATAAAAATCAGCAAGTAAATTAATACCATCTCCGGCATAGATATAGTAATGTTTTCTATCAAAGCAAATGGCAATTCTTCTACTTTAAATATCAAATAATTCGCAGCGCTTACCAGAGCATTAAATGCGGCACCCGTCCAGTTAGCCACAAAGGGAATACTCGCCGTTAAAAACATGGCAACTCCGAAAAACAAAATAAAATTACTCAGGGGTATAATGAACCAGTTTGATACGAGAAACATTACCGGAAACTGATGAAAATAATACAACCCGATAGGGAAAGTGGCAATCTGGGCCGCTAACGAAACAGACGTAAGCTGCCATATAAAGTCAGGAAACCGGTACCGAAGCAACCCCACCAGATCATATTGAAAAAACACTGCCGCTTTTTGCAACCAATTACTCGCTTTAGGTCTTACCCGGGTATCAACTATCAATAATTTTGAAGAAATAATCGGGTGCAGATAAACTATTCCCAGCACAGCGGCATAACTCAACCGAAACCCAATTTCTGTAATAATGTACGGATTGAACAACATTAATAAAACTGCACTTGCGGCAAGCGTGTTGTAAATATTTGTATGCCTCACAAACAACACACCTGCTTGCATCACAGTGAACATTACAGCAGAGCGCAGCACCGAAGGGCTGAGGCCTGTTATACACGCATATATCCAAATTACTGTAATGATAAAAACCGATTTAACCACTTCGGCAAATCTTCCTCGTCTGTCCAGCCATCTTAACAAAAAGTTGAGCATCATAAACACAATCCCTACGTGTAATCCGCTAACACTTAATACGTGCAAAGCGCCGGATGCCGCATAAGCATGGGTTATTTCAGCATTCATATAATCGCGATAGCCGAGTAATATTGCCGAGGCAACTGCTAAGTTGTTTGTATTTTTTACATTGCGTTCAATTACATGCAGCAGTTTTTCTCGCCACGTATATATAGTTGCTAAAAATACATTTCCGCTATATCGTCCGGTGTGCATCCAAGAGTTGTCTGTGAGATAAGCAACCTGGTATATATTGTGGAAGCTCTGATACAACTTAAAACTAAACTCCTCGGGGTTTTTAGGCGGCTCAATTTCGGTGATCGGTGCACGAAAGACAATCTCGTCACCGTATTTTATATCATCGGATTGCGCAGTGCGTTGTATATTCAACAGTATTTTGCCACTGGCAGGATTCGTTTTACCATCTCGCACTATAGTAGTGACATCCGCAACAGCACTCCAGATTTTTCCTTTTGCCACAGGCGGCTCTCGTAATGTAGCAATGATGAAGTCGCCTTCCCGGTAAGTATGTAAAATGTGAAGCGGGTGATTTTTAGCAGCGTACCACCATGTATAACAAAATGCAAAAGAGATTAACGCAAGGTGGACCAGCAACCCATGCCATATCCTCCAGCGATATAGTTTTACAGGCCCTACATTATCGGCAGCAACAAGTAATACAGTGAAACCGATAAAAACTGCTAATACAATATAAAAACAATTAGCGGAAATCGGAAAAAAGTAATCAATCCAAATTTCAAGTCCGATGCCAGTTATCAAACATATTGCATAACGCACAAAAGGCATCTCGCCCCATGATGATTGCATGGCAGTATCAGGGTGTCTGAATAGAAATTAACCGTAACTTAATTCCCATATCGCAGCTATAAACCAAAGGAAATTTCATGGACTCTACAACGATTATATTGTACTTACGTTCGCTATCTTCCAGTTCCCACCCCTGTATGGCAGCCGGAATATCGTTGATGGTAAAAGAAATATTTACGATTGTATTCCCCATTACAGTTTCAGCGTCTTCGGGACCTTTTACTCTCAATTTGAGTTGAGAAGTATTCGTAATTTCATCAAACATTTTACGACTTAGAAAAATGGTCCCTGTCTTTTCGGCCGTAACATTCCCCGAGGTGAATAAACATTGAAGCAGTTCTGCTTTTTGTAGCGCATTGGCTGTGAGGGTAACATTACCCTTTTGCAAAGATGGCTCGGTAGTTTCCCATGTGTAGCTGATTTCACTGCCTACTTTTATCAGCTTTACTATCCATTGATATGTATTATTGCCTTCGGTTACTTCATACGTAATCACCGTACCTTGCTTTATTGCCTTTTCATAATCGTCAAGCACAGCAACATCCTGTGCACTAAGCGTGTTACGAGCTATGATACCGAACCAAATGATGATTTGCAGGAACAACCCTTTGAACATGCTCGCAATATAATAAAAAACCGCCCATAAGACAGGGGCGGTTTGTATATTCTCTTGCTGTATGTCAATATTTCAATACTTTAACTTCTGTTCTGCGGTTTGCCTGATGCTGTTCTTCTGAGCAAGGGCTATCGTTAGTTGGCTCACATACACATCCGTTTACTACCATGGTTTCGCCATATCCGGCAGCAATTAATCGTTTGCTGCTGATATTTCTGCTAACAATGTAGTCCACGGCGGCTTTTGCTCTGCGAGCCGAGAGCACCATGTTGTACCGCTGTGTTTGGCGACAATCGGTGTGCGAGCTTAACTCAATTTCCAAAGTGGGGTTTTCGCGCATTATGCGCACCAGGTTGTCAAGTTCCTTGGCAGCATCAGGGCGAATGAACCATTTATCCAGGTCGTAGTAAATATTACGGATAATCCATGTTTGACCTACATAAAACTTACAAGGTCCTTCCAGTTGTGCACCGGGCTTGAGTCCGTAAGTCGATATGGTATCAACTCGACCGTTGTGTTCAATGGCATAGGTGTTGTTTTGCAATAAATCCAATCGTGTCTCGCCATTCGTGTTGGGTTGTACGTCCAGCGTTTGTCCTGTGCGAAGGTTTGTTACCCGTACAGGACCGCTAAAGCAATTGGCTGTAAGGGGTACATTTACCACCAAATCCTTACGAGGTATTAAAAATTCCTTGCGTATTATACCCGTATTCGGATCAGCGTCTTTGTCACTGAAAGCATCACGAATAGATGCATAGTCGGGTGAACTGATAGTGTACTCCCCGGCAGGGATAACAGTTTCAAAGGTACCGTTATCGCCCGTAGCATAATTCATAGAGGGTTTGTTGCGAGGTGTGATAGAAACCGCCACATCACGAAGCGGCTCGCGCGATTCTTTCTCACGTACACTTACGATAAGTTTCACCGTATTAGGCGTGAGCGGAATGGTTACCACTTTACCTTTATCTTTGGAAGATATTTCTGCTGAGTTGGGCTTGTAGCCAGCTTTCATAGCATCAACAGCGCAGGTCTTACCACCTTTGATAAGGTATGTTTTTTCACCTTTGTAGTTAGTAAAAGTACTCTCAGGCGAACCTGATTGGCAATCTAGCCCCAACGTTGCTTCCGGTATCGGTTTTTTAGTTACGGCATCTATCACCAGCACTGTTACCTCATAGTCAAGCTTTGATTCATCAAATACAAAACCATAGATATCATCATCTCCCACTCCACCTATCCGGTTAGAGGCAAAATAGCCACTGCGGTTTGCGCTGTCAATAATAAAAGTGAAATCATCTGCGTTAGAGTTAATGGGGGCGCCCATATTTTCCGGTTTTGACCAGCGCCCGTCCTGATACTTGGTTTTGTAAACATCCAGACCGCCCAAACCACTGAGCGCATTAGAGGAGTAATATAAAGTACCATCGTGAGCAACAAACGGAAACTTTTCATCAAAACGGGTATTGATTTCACTGCCTAAGTTCCTCGGCTCACTCCATTTACCGCTCGCATCGCGGGTAATCACATACAGGTCTGTACCACCAAAACCTCCGGGGCGATCACTGCTGAAATAAAGGGTGTTGCCATCGGCACTGAATGCCGGATGAGCGTTAGAGAACTCGCTGCTGTTGATGGGCAATTCCAAAACCTTCTGCCCTTTCTTGCGGGGAAAAGGCATTGTAAAAAGTTTCAGTACTACGGTTTTTTTGTCTTTGGCTGTTTTGGAAGTAGAGTTAAGATAGTTACTGCGGGTAAAAATTAGTTCTCTTTTGGAAGCGTTGTAGGCAACCGGACCATCATGGAAACGCCCGTTCGGCTTACTTCCCTTGAGGGTATTTACTCTACTAACGTTAGCAGCCCCACTATCAGAACCGGCTAAATACACATGGTAAAAGTTTCGGTCGCTCCAATTATCAATCAAGTTGTTATCTCTTCTACCACGCCGGTTAGATGTAAAGAAAATTTTACCCGGTTCATAAAAGGCGGGGCCAAAATCTGATGCTGGTGAGTTGATATCAAGAGTTTGCAGGCGGTACAACCCCTTGTCATGTGCCAGTTGCCGGATGTTGTTTAATCCATCCAATATTTCATCTACATTTTGATCGCCCGGTACAGACGCTTTGTATGACTGGTAATAAAGTTTTGCTTCATCATATTTCTGATTGGCTCGAAGGGCTTCAGCTAACCAGAATTTGTTGAGAGGGTTGACCTTTGCACCGCTAACAAGTTTGCGATACCATATTTCTGAATTGGCCGGGTCGTTCAACAGGCGATAACTGTCAGCAATTTTTTGAAAAAGATAGGTGGAATCGTCTTTCCCTTTTTTGAGGGCTTTTTGATAGTAATCTATGGCTGAGCGGAAGTTGAAAAGGGTAAACGCTTTATCGCCTTGATTCGCATAAAAGGTTTTCTTTTGAGCGATTGCCGTAGTGCCCAGTAAAAAGAGAAAAACCAGTAATAAAGAATTCTTCATACGCACAGGGGTCGTTTGTAGGGGTTAAAAATAATTTACGTAGCGGGGTGATACATAGCGTTTATTGCGATTGTTGAATTCGTATCCAATCATGATGTCGTGACTTCCCCAACGGGCAAACTTGTTCAGCCCGCTCAAGGCATAATCAAAACCATAACCGATGCGCAGGCGGTTTGTCAATAACGCTTCAAACCAAACTATGGCAGCGGTTCCGGTGCGATTGTCTGTGCCCGCAGCTACCCGGTAAGTGCCGCCAAGCCAAAATCTATCAACAAATAACAAAGCCAAACTTCCGTCAAAATCTGGAATACCTTTAGGCAATCCTTTTACATACTTCATAAGGAAAGAGGGACGTACTTTTACAGGTGCGGTTTCTTTTCCAAAAACACAACCTGCCGTGAGCAGGTAGTGATTATACTGGCGAGCCAATGCCGTACTCATAGAAGCGGCTACACCCTCATCCAGTTTCATCGGAATCAGGTGCGGCGCAGATAAACCCACGTAATAACGCTTGCCGTATACATAAATGCCGGCTCCCACATTCGGGATAAGCACGTTCCTGTCAACGGCGTAAATCGCATCGTTGTATCCTTGCGCCAGTAACTCGGCAGGTATAGCATCAGAATTGCGCTGTGCATAGTAAGTACCGCTGGCTTGAATACCGAGTGCAATTTTTGATTTCCGCACGGGTATGCGGTAGGCAAATGCTCCTGTTGCAGTAAAGCTTCTGGTCAAGCCAAGACGATCTCCGGCAATCGTCAATCCTAACGCATATTGGTTCCTGCGAAGCGGAGAGTGAATACATCCGTTTCCGGAACGGGGAGCACCGTCTATACCTGCCCACTGATGGCGATAAATCGCCATCATATCCAACACTTCATGGCTGCCCGCGTAAGCAGGGTTGAGGAATAACCCATTAAACATATACAAGCTGTAATGGGCGTCCTGCTGGGCTTGAGCCCCTAGGGCCAGTATCAGAAGTAATGCTGAAAAAATCTTTCTCATACTCTATAATTTTTGTATGGCAATCAATGGTTTATCGTGTTACCTGCACAAATCCTGCTTTTTGCTTACCACTACCATCGTTATAGGAGTAGATGTAGTAGTAAGTTCCGTCAGGAAGTATTGTGCCCTCCAGGTTTTTACCTTCAAAGTTATTGGTGTAGTGACCATCACTCTTCCATACCAGATCGCCCCAGCGGTTAAACACTTGCAGTGTAGCATTCGGGAATTCTTCGTTACAGTTGATGAAGAACGCATCGTTCTGTCCATCACCATTAGGTGAAATACCCTTCAGCCAGTAACAGTCATCCGAAGCCGGAGTAACCGTTACGGGAACTGTCTGCGTAACACACAGGCCGGTGTTTAAGTCACAAAGTGTGATACAGAATGAATCCGGGCCATGGTAGTTGGCATTGGGCACATACACCACACATATATTGCCGTTTTGTACGTACACAGTATCAATGGTGCCGTTTGACGGGTTGCAGCTTATAGATACCGAAATACTGTCAACGTTGTGATATGTGCTGAAGGGATAGCAAGCCGTGAACGGTTGATCTTCCGGAGTTACGATGGGTGTTACATTGATAACCGGCGGAGTAGGCACAGGCGTAACGGTAATCACCACCATCGCAGTATCACATAGCGGAGGTGTACCGTTGTCGCAAATTACATAATAGAAGGTGTCGTTACCCACAAAATTGTTATTGGGCGTGTAGGTAATTGTACCGTTGGGATTAACGGTAGTAGTACCGTTAGCCGGAGGAACAATCACCGAAGGTTGACCTGTGAGCGGTCCATCAATATCAGTATCGTTGTTTAATACATTGATGTTAACGGGTGTATTCTCAGGTGTAGTGGCATTATCGTTATTGGCAACCGGTTTGTCGTTTACAGGTGTAACGGTAACGATTACCGTAGCAGTATCGCACAGGCCGTCATCGTCACACACAACATAAACAAAGGTATCGGTGCCGTTGTAATTCGGGTTCGGTGTGTAAGTAATCGTACCGTTCGGGTTTACGGTCACAGTACCGTTCGATGGCGGATCAAGAATGGTGGGAGGATTGCTGATATTGCCTTCAGGATCCGTATCATTCGCCAATACGCTGATGGTAACCGGGGTATCCTCGGGTGTATTTATCAAATCGTTATTTGCCACAGGCGGATCATTAGCAGGCGTTACTGTTATCGGAACAAGTACCGTGTCACACAGAACAGGGTTTCCATTATCGCAAACAATCAGGCAAATAGTGTCAGGCCCATTGTAGTTCTGTGCGGGCGTATAGGTTACACAGTTGTTATTCACCGAAGCAGTACCATTGTTGGGACCACCGCAAATGCTTACCGTAAGTACATCGCCAGCATCCGGATCTGATAAGGTAGGACAGAAGTTCACCGTCAAATCTTCTAGTGTGGCGACTGGGTCCTGGGTAATTACAGGAGGATCGTTTACAGGTGTAACGGTGATAACAAGTATAGCGGTATCGCAGAGGTTCGGATTACCACCATCGCAGTAACTATACACGATTGTGTCGGGGCCATTGTAGTTAGTACCCGGTGTATAAGTGTAAGTACCATTCGGGTTCATCACAATGGTGCCGTGTGTAGGGCCGCTAACTACGGTTACGTTTACGGCGGGTCCGTCAACATCACTATCGTTGGGTGTAACAGTGCCATTAACAGGGGTTTCCTCCGGAGTTGTGTTGACATCATTGTTTGCCACAGGAGCGTCATTCACCGGTGTTACAAGAATGTAAGCCGTTGCCGTATCGCAAGCGCCCTGATTATCGCACACTACATAGACAAACTGGTCAGGGCCATTGTAGTTCGTGTTGGGGGTGTAAGTAAATGTGCCGTTAGGGTTGATAGTAACTGTACCTTTGGTAGGCGGAACCAACGGCGTAGTATTGTAGGTAAGCGGATTAGCGTTGGGGTCACTGTCATTGGGAGCTAAACTGCCGCTCACAGGAGTATCTTCAGGAGTGTGGAACATATCATCCTGAGCAAAGGGCGCATCGTTAGCCGGCCCATTAGCATTCGGTAATACGGTAATATAAACCTTGGCTGTATCGCAAGCGCCGTTGGGATCGCATGCCACATACATAAAGCTGTCTTCACCAAAGAAACCGGCGTTAGGCGTATAGGTATAAGTACCGTTAGGGTTCATTACAACAGATCCATTAACGGGGTTGGTAATCTTGATAGTACTGAGCAGATCACCGTCAATGTCAAAGTCATTATTGAGAGCTTGCCCGCTTACAGCCGTATTCATCAGCGTAGTGCTTTGATCATTGTTGGCTACGGGAGCATCGTTAGCAGACGGATTACCCGGTGTTACGGTAATAGTAACCGGTACAGTATCGCAGTAAATTCCATTGCAAACCACATAAGTGAATACATCTGTGCCGGTAAAGCCGGGGTTGGGCGTGTAGGTGTAGTTGCCGTTTGGTTGAATAGTTACCGTTCCGTTTGCAGGAGGATTAGCCGGTATGGGGCTTACGGTTAATGGTAAACCGTTAGGATCTTCATCATTAGTGAGAACATTACCTGAAACGGGAGTTTGAGGCGTAGTGCTGTTAATATCAAACACAGCTGCAGGCGGGGCTGCGATAATAGTGATATAAACCGTTGCGGTGTCGCACAAACCGGCATTATCACATACAGAGTACGTGAATTGGTCCGGACCGGCATAGCCCGCGTTCGGTTGGTAAGTGAATGTACCGTTGGGGTTAATAGTAACCGTGCCATTTGAAGGGCCTGATACGGGCGTAGTATTGTAGGTCAACGGATTACCGTTCGGGTCACTATCGTTAGGTGAAACATTCTTGGTAATAGGTGTATTTACCTGAGTTTGGAAGGCATCGTCTTGTGCAAACGGAGCATCGTTAGCAGGGCCGTTTGCATTAGGCATTACATCAATTTTAACGGTAGCTGTATCGCAGGCGCCCTGGTTATCACACACTACATATTGGAAATTATCTGTACCGGTAAAGCCGGGATTCGGAGTATAGGTGTAAGTACCGTTCGGGTTGATAGTAACTGTACCATTCGCAGGAGCACTTACCGGCGTGGTGTTGACGGTCAGCGGATTACCGTCTGGGTCAATGTCATTATTGAGCACCTGGCCGCTCACCGGCGTGTTCACTAATGTTTGAGAAACATCGTTGTTAGCAACCGGTGGCTGATTCACGCCGGGTATATCACTACCTACGTTGATGACTACAGGAACAGTCACGCAATAGAAACCATTGCAAACGGTATATTGGAATACGTCTGTACCGGAAAATCCGGTGTTAGGCGTATAGGTATATGTACCGTTCGGGTTAATGGTTACCGTGCCATTTGAGGGGCCGCTGGCAGGAGTCGGGTTTACCGTCAGCGGGAAACCGTTCGGATCCTCATCGTTAGTGAGCACGTTACCGCTAACCGGTTTGTTGGGCAAAGTATTGTTTATATCGGGCTGTGCGATAGGAGGGGCCGGAAGTACCGTAATGTAAACCGTAGCGGTGTCGCAAGCGCCTTGACTATCACACACACGATACAGGAATTGATCAGGTCCGGTATATCCTACGTTTGGTGTGTAGGTAAAGGTACCATTGCTGTTGAGCGTTGCTGAACCTTTGGTGGGGTTGGTCAGTAATGTAAATGTTAACGCATTGCCGTTGGGGTCAGAATCGTTTGATGAAACATTACCGCTAACTGCCGTGTTGAGCGGAGTAGAGTATGCATCATCCTGAGCAAAAGGCGGATCGTTTGCCGGACCATTCGGGTCGGTGAGCACATCTATCACCACTTGTGCAGTGTCACACGCGCCATTTTGATCACACACAACATAACTAAATACATCTGTACCCGTGAATCCTGGATTCGGAGTGTATGTAAAGGTTCCGTTGGGATTTATAACAACGGTGCCATTGGCGGGCGGTACAACCGGTGTAGTGTTAACTGTGAGCGGATTACCATCGGGGTCGAAGTCGTTATTCAATACCTGACCGCTCACGGGTGTGTTCGTAAAGGTTTGTGCTACGTCATTGTTGGCAACCGGCTTGTCGTTGCCATTACCAACTGTAACTACGTTTATGAATACCCATGCTGTGTCGCACTGCGGACTGTTGGCGCATACAATGTAGCGGAAGGCATCAGTACCGGTGAAGCCATTGTTGGGTACATACGTGTAATTGCCGTTAGGCAACAACACCACAGTGCCATTCTGCGGGTTAGTAAGCAGCGTTGTATTGTAAACTAAAGGATTGTTGTCGGGGTCTTCATCGTTGGTAGATACATTACCCGATACCGGGGTATTGATGAGTGTGTTGTTAATATCATTAGCAGCAATCGGACGGTCATCCACAGGAAGCACCGTGATGGGTACATTAACGGTGTCACAAAGCACCGGATTTCCGTTGTCACATACTACTAAGCATATCGCATCCGGTCCGTTGTAATTGATGAATGGTGAATAAGTAACACAGTTATTGTTGACTGTAGCCGTACCGTTTGAGGGGCCGCCACAAATACTAACGGTTAATACATCTCCTACATCAATATCTGATATGTTGGGGCAGAATGTGGTAGGCACATCTTCGTTTGTTGTCACGGGTCCCTGTACAATATCCGGTGGGTCGTTAACAGGTACTACAGTAATGGTTATAACGGCTGTGTCACAGAGGTTTGGTGTTCCACCATCGCATATTTGGTAAATATTCGTAGTAGTACCATTGTAGTTTGGAGCCGGTGTAAAGGTCACCTGACCCGTTGTGGGGTTCACGGTCCAGGTTCCCTGCGGGGTGGTCTCACTCTGCTGTATGCCCGGTGTGTTCGGGTCTAAGTCAATATTGGCAGGGTTGAGTGTGTTATCAATGTCAGTATCATTACCCAAAATATTCGGCAAGGTAATCGGTGTGTCCTCGTTAGTCGTTCCGTTATCACCATTAGCTACAGGCGGGTCATTTACAGGACCAACGTTGATGGTTATTACCGCCGTATCACACAGATTCGGTGTTCCGCCATCGCATATCTGGTAGATGTTAGTAGCCGTTCCGTTAAAGTTAGGCGCCGGTGTAAAGGTTACTTCTCCGGTTGTGGGGTTCACCGTCCAGGTTCCTTGCGGGGTCGTCTCGCTCTGCTGTATGCCCGGCGTATTCGGGTCTAAGTCAATATTGGCGGGGTCAAGCGTGTTGTCAACATCTGTATCGTTGCTTAGTATGTTAGGGAGGGTTACCGGAGTATCCTCGTTGGTAGTACCATTGTCGCCATTGGCAACAGGCGGGTCATTTACAGGGGTAACGTTGATGGTTATCACCGCTGTGTCACACAGGTTCGGTGTGCCGCCATCGCATATTTCATATACGTTGGTAACAACTCCGTTAAAATCAGGAGCCGGCGTGAATGTTACCTGACCTGTCGTAGGATTAACAGACCATGTCCCCTGCGGAGTCGTTTCACTCTGCTGTACACCCGGTGTGTTCGGGTCTAAGTCAATATTGGCAGGGTCAAGAGTGTTGTCGGGGTCAGTATCGTTACTCAAAATGTTGGGCAGCGTTACAGGCGA
>JANWXI010000089.1 GCA_025057415.1 Chitinophagales bacterium | reverse complement strand
CGCAGGGTAGTTGCTGAAAGTTTGGTGGTTGAGGATTCAGGGCGCGCGCCAAAGGCGCGCGCCCCGTGTCATCCGCTTATCACATCAAATTTTTTCTTTATACAAATCATCACGGCAATAGCTACTCACCTGTGCCGCCCTGCACAAAAAAAGGGCTGGCGGGGCGTTTGCCCGGGTGAGGGATGCGGAGGGCGCGAGCGCAGCGAAGCGGTGCGTAACGAAGTGGAGCACGGGAGCGAAGCGCACCCCGTAGCAAGCCCGACCCCGCTGCTGTGCTTAGCTCTGCGAAGCGCAGCAGCGGGGGCACCCCATAATGGAAGTATGCAACTAATTGCCCCAAAGTGTTTTAAATTTTTGATGTAAAGTTGATATTACTGCATGTATAGGGTCAAACTAACCTGGCAGAATTAGGTATTTTTACGAGGTGTTTATGTGCCTGCCCAAAACGAATGATTACGCTCGTTTGAACAAATTTTTTGGGAAAGTGTTTGGAAAATAAAAAACACGTCTATATTTGCGTTGCAAAATATGATAAACCGCTACACATACCTCCGCCACTGCTGTTGCTGTTGTTGTGCAGAGCCGCCTGGCTATGGGTGGAGGTAGCCGTGTAACTTCACATATAACAATAATGTTTAAAGCTCCACCGTTGTGTGGAGCTTTTTTTTTTGACCAAAAATCTAAAAACATGGTTGACACTTATGAAAAGTTGAGTGAAACGCTGCAGAATAAAATTGGTGAAGTGCAGTTGCAGATTGGCAACACTCCGCTGTATGAGGTAACTAAACTGTACAGTAAGCCGGGTGTGAAAATTTATGCCAAAGCTGAGTGGGAGCAGCTTTCCGGTAGCGTTAAGGCGCGAGCCGCTTTTCAAATCTTCAAAGAGGCGCTCCTGGCGGGTTGTTTGCGCGAAGGGCAATCGTTATTGGATGCCACCAGCGGTAACACCGGCATTGCATACGCGGCAATCGGCAAAGCGCTCGGCATTCCCGTTACGCTTTTTGTTCCTGAGAATGCCTCTAAAGAGCGAAAAGAGCTTCTGAAGTCCTTCGGAGCAAATGTTATTTACACTTCCAAATTTGGCGGCACCGATGAAGCGCAGCAAGCGGCTGCTGAGGCAGCGGAGCAATTTCCTGAGCGATACTACTACGCTAATCAATATGCTAACCCGCACAACTGGAAAGCCCACTACTACGGTACTGCGCTGGAGATTATTCGTCAGGTACCAAACATCACTCATTTTGTGGCAGGGCTTGGTACAACCGGAACATTTGTAGGAACCGGCAGGCGCCTGTTAGCGCACAACCCGAACATCGAATTGGTGGCATTGCAACCTGACTGCGCACTGCATGGACTGGAAGGTTGGAAGCATCTTGAAACAGCTCTCGTACCCGCGATTTATGATGCCGCTTTGCCTCAACGTTTCGTAGAGATTGGTACACAGACAGCGTATCAGTACATCGTAAAAACGGCACGCACCGAAGGTTGGTTGCTCAGCCCGTCTGCTGCGGCTAACCTGGCAGGCGCCATTGCCGTGGCTGAAACTATCCGCGAAGGGGTAATAGTAACCGTATTGCCCGATAATGCATTAAAATACAGTGAAATAATTAACAAATTATTTTAATATGTTATATCTGCCCTCTCATATTCAGGAGCAATTAGCCGTTGATGCCGTCCGCACCTATCCTGACGAATGTTGCGGATTTCTGCTGGGGACAGAACAAAGCCATGCGCGCACCGTAACCGAGATAATTGCCGTGCATAATGCACGCGAGGGGGATAAACGCAGGCGTTATGAAATACACCCCGATGATTACCGAAGGGCTGAGAAATATGCTGATGTAAAAGGGCTGCAACTGCTTGGTATTTATCACTCGCACCCCGACCATCCTTCTGTGCCCTCTGAGCACGATCGAGCCGTGGCTTTTCCGTATTTCAGTTATGTTATCCTCTCGGTACGCCAAGGAGAAGTGGTATCGGTCCAGTCGTGGCGGCTCAACGATAACCGGCATTTTGATGAAGAGCCGGTAATTCACGTAACTGATTTCATATTAACATAAAAACAAAACTATGGCAACAGTAATTATTCCCACTCCACTGCGAAAATTTACTCAACAGCAGTCGCGCGTACAGGTAAAAGGTAACTCGCTCCAGGAAGCGTTAGAGGAACTAACACGCAACTATCCGGACCTGCGCAAAAATTTATTAGATGAGAACGGCAAGCTCCGGAATTTTGTGAATGTCTTTGTAGGCGAAGAAGACGTTCGCAACCTCCAAAATGAACTTACACCCCTGCAGGAAGAAAGTGTCATCAGTATCGTACCTGCCATTGCAGGGGGCAATATTGTTTAATCATTAAACGTACAGACGATGAGTTTCAAAAATGTCAGTTTCAGCAAAGAGGAATTAGCCCGGTACAATCGTCACATCATCATTCCCGATTTCGGGTTAGAAGCGCAACAAAAATTAAAAGCGGCAAAGGTACTGGTAATCGGTTCGGGTGGCCTTGGCAGCCCGCTTTTGCTCTACCTTGCAGCCGCAGGCGTGGGCACCATCGGTATTGTGGACTTTGACGTGGTGGACGAGAGCAACCTGCAGCGTCAGGTATTGTTTGGCGTGGATGATGTTGGAAAACCAAAAACCGAGGCAGCCAGAAAAAGGTTGCAAAGCATCAACCCTTTTATTCAAATCAATACTTACAACACGCAGCTTACTTCTCAAAACGCACTCGCGCTGATAAGTGAATACGATGTAGTAGCCGATGGCACAGACAATTTTCCCACGCGTTATCTGGTGAACGATGCTTGTGTGCTTGCCGGCAAACCCAATGTATATGCCTCTATTTTTCAGTTTGAAGGACAGGTTTCGGTGTTTAATTACACCGATAAAACCGGAAATACCGGTCCCAATTATCGCGACCTGTATCCCACGCCACCTCCTCCCGGGCTGGTGCCGAATTGTGCTGAAGGGGGAGTGCTGGGTGTGCTGCCGGGTATTATCGGTAGTTTACAGGCAAACGAAGTAATTAAAGTAATTACCAGCATCGGTGAGCCGCTCAGCGGGCGTTTCTTTGTGTTTGATGCTCTCACTTTTGAAACGCGCATTTTAAAAATTACCAAGCGGAGCGACACACCGGTAATCCGCGAATTGATTGACTACGAGCAGTTTTGCGGAGTGAAAGCCGTAGAGCGAAAAATAAAAGAAATAACTGTTGAGGAGTTTATTCGCTGGCAACAAAGCGGTGAGGACATTCAGGTGATAGATGTGCGCGAACCAGCAGAATACGATGAGGTGAACATTGGCGCCTTACTTATCCCCTTAGCTACGGTTACGGAGCGTGCGGGTGAAATCAGCCGCGACAAAAAAGTAGTGGTGCATTGCAAGATGGGAGGCAGGAGCGCCAAAGCAATACGTGAGTTGGAGGATAAGTTTGGCTTTGGTAATTTGTATAACCTGAAGGGTGGGATTACCGCCTACCTGCAAGAGGCAAACACAGTGACCAACTCATAACAGAAGGCGAATGAATTATGCCTGGTGTTGTGGCCGAGAGGCGAGGCACGGCTCTGCAAAAGCCGGTACACCGGTTCAAATCCGGTCAACACCTCTTGTATTAAAATATTATCTAACCTAAATATCAAATTTTATGGCACTACGTTTAGGTGACAAAGCACCCGATTTTATTGCGGAAATCACCTCAGCCAAATCGTTAGTGTGAGGAAGTAAGCATGAGAAAAATGGGTCGCTTCAGGCAGCAATATACCCTGCAACTACAATCAATTCAGAAGCGCTTGCGTAACATAGGCGAGCGTTTCGTTGTTTTTATGCGTGAATGTGATTTGCTTATCGCGCATCAAAAGGATCTTATCGGCAATTTCTATACTTAGCTCTACATCATGAGTTGAGAATAAAACAGATTTTTTGTGTTCATGCGCCAAGGCGCGCAGATGGTTTAATACTTCCCGTTTATTACGGTAGTCCAGAAATGCCGTTGGCTCGTCAAGTACAATCACCGGAGTATCCTGTGCCAGCGCACGGGCTATCTGAGCTAATTGTTTTTCTCCGTCGCTGAGTTGCTGATAATGATGATTAGCCAGGTGATGTATGTTCACAGCCCGCATGGAATTTTGTATGCGCGTCAAATCATTTTCCCGTAAAAGACCCAGTGTGTTTGTGTAGGGGGCGCGCCCGAGCGCTACAAGTTCATACACGGTCATCTGGTCTAATTGCGGTCGTTCTGTGCTGACAATGCTTATCAACTTACTTCTTTCATCTGTCCGCAACCGGTGTATGTTACGGTCACCGATTTGCACTACTCCGCCAAGCGGCTTTACAAGCCCCGACACTGTACGCAGAAGTGTGGTTTTACCTGAACCGTTAGCGCCCAACAGTACACATACTTCACCGCATGAGAGGTAAAAGGATATCCCCTCAGCTAATACACGGGAGTTGTAACCAATACGCACATCCCTTACGCTAATCATGTATATATTTTGTTTTGGCGTAATACAATCCAAATCACTACCGGAGCGCTGAGCATGTTCATCATGGCATTAACAGGTAAAATTTTCTCAGAGCCCGGCAAGACCGATACCACATTAGCCACGCCGCACACATTAGCGCCTATCAGGATACAGGCCGGTATGAGCAACAGATGGTTGGCAGTGCCGAGTAGCCGGCGCGCGATGTGTGGCACGGCAAGTCCCACAAAACCGATAGGGCCGCAAAAGGCAGTAACCGTACCTGCCAGTATGCTTGTCAATAGCATGATGAGCGTTTTTGCTTTTTGGGTATTTAACCCGCCGGCGCTTGCATATTCATCGCCCAGTAATAAAAGGTTAAGCGGTTTACTCATAAAAAACGTTCCGGTAAGAGCGGCTAATACGATGGTTGTCAGATAAACTAATTGTGTGTTATTGACATACCGGAAACTGCCGAACGTCCACATAATATAATTTTTTAATGCTTCACTCCCCGATAGATATTGCAATATTTCTACTGTTGCACTGATGGCGCTGCCGGTCATCAACCCGATGATGAGCAACGATACTGTGTTGCGCACGTATAGCGATACAAAAAATGTAAACAGAAACACCAGCAGCGCTCCCGTAGCGGCTGCACCCACCAGAGCGCCGGCGGGTACTGTGCGTATGCCGCTGTACCCCAAAACACCGGCTCCCAAAAGAAGCAGCGCCACGCCCAGCATGGCGCCCGAGCTAATTCCCAGCACGTAGGGCCCCGCCACCGGATTGCGAAACATCGTCTGCATCATCAGACCGCTTACAGCAAGGGCAGCGCCGGAAACCAATGAAGCTACTGCAGATGGCAGCCGCGACTCTATGATAATGTTTGCATTCACCGCATCTGTGTGTTTACCTGCCAACACCCTCATTACTTCGCTGAAGGGTATTTCTACCGACCCCACAAACAGTTGCAGAAAGAACACAATTACCAACAGGATGAGTATTACAATGTATTTCGGAATGTGAGAATTCACTATTGTAATTTTTTATAGTAGTAGAGTTGATGATTGGGCAGCAACTGCGGATGAAATATCTTTATCAGGTCAGCCAGGGCAATATCCGGGTTTACCACACCGCTCTCCCAGTAATCTATGCCTCCGTTGGTGGTAGTCCGGCGGGTATAATTATAGACGTTTTGCCTGCGAAATGCATCAAAATTTTTGTTCCTCGGGTCTGCCAGGGCAATCTCGCGCAAAGAATTTACCAAAGCGTTTACCAGCCATACATCAGCATGGGCAGCACGCGCATATACCGCTTCAAAATCGAGCGTGAGGTTTAATCCGTTGTTGGGCTTTTCGTTTTTCCATAAAAAATCACCTCCTGCATCGGCAATGAGTTGTGCAGTGTAATTATTCCCGGTGGGCATGTACCACACTTCTTTGTATGGCATATTGCAAAACACCGAGGGTTTTCGTTTTACAGCAACGGCAAGTTGTTTGAGTTTTAGATAGTTTTTTTCGGTAATTTTAAATAACGAGTCGGCTTTTTCTTCCAAATCGTAAAAGGCAGCCAGAAATTTTATCCACTCGGCACGAGCCAACGGATTTTGCTCTATGTATTCGGGGCAAAATACCGTTTTAACTCCCATGCTGTTCAATTTGGCTTGCATTTTATCGCCCCCTTCAAAATTTCCGGAGTGCAATACAAACGATGGCCGCAGACGCGCTATTAATTCCGTGTTATACTCACCGCTGCCCACATTTCGAATACGCCCCGTATGGATTGCAGTCAGCACGGCGGTATCGAATATCATGGCTGCATTTCCTACGGCAAAAAGGGAGTCAACTATCCCCAGCTTGCTGTACAGCGCTGTATGTGTAGTGGCTAAAGCCACCGAACCGCGAACGGGTTTTTCGATGAGCGTGGCATTTTCAAAACCTATGGGAGCGGGTTTACCGGCGGGTAATAACACGTAGCGTTCCGTCACATCAGCAGTGTCGCGACCCCAAATCGTTATTACTTTGAAACCATCGTAGTAATCCACTTTAAAATGGGGCTGGTAGCTTAAAGCAAGCGATGATTTCTTAGGGCAGTGTACACCGATAACCTGCGGCCGCTGGCAACCGGCAAGTAAAATTGCCATTACATATACAAAACAAATGTTATGCAACAATCTGCTGTTAGGGTTCATACAAAGCAAAATTACCGGCAATGACTCCGGCAGTAAACTGGTGAACGAAATTACCGTTTTTGTCGTAACGGTAAATTTGCGAAGGTTGTACATAGTCCAGCGCATCGCTGAAATAGATTTCACCGGTGCTGCGATTTACAAACAAGGCATAAACGTTTTTTTCATCTGTCTGAATAACCGGTATGCTTGAAAGTTCCTGTTGTTGTATGTTTACTCTGTAAATACCACCTTGTGTGTAATAACAAACACCGTTTTCTTCTCCGGCAATGTACCATGCGGAGCGGTTGTAGTTATCAAATGTATAGGTCTTAATCGGGTTCAGGTCGTTATCATAACAAACTATTGCGGGTTTTATACCGGCGGCGCTGTCGGGAGCCAAAGATGCCCAAAGGCGACCTTGCCCGTCTGTAGTCAGGTCAAACACATTTCTGCCGTTTATTTGTGCCGTTTTTACAATGCTGTGATTGCTGATGTTTATTTTCAGTATATTCCCTTCGCTACCACTAATCAGGGAGTTGACTTTTTGCTGTACAAACACAAACATGCCCGCAAGGTACATTTTCTCTGTCCACCCCTGTACGGTGAGAGTGTTTTTAAGTACTCCGGTGCGGTAGTTGATTATCCAGATTTTTTTTGCGTACAGCTCGGTGACATAAGCGATACTGTCATTAACAGGCAAAAAATAACGTGGCGAAGAGTTGGGGATGGTAAGGGTACGAATCCACTTTAATTCCGGTAAGCGTACTACTTCTATCTTGGTAGAATTATTGACGACTATGTAACCGGTTGAATCCATGATGTACATGCTCTGTGCTACATCACCCAACTGAAAACCGTTTCGCTCCGAAAACAGCCCGTTGATTACAGATTTTTGTACGGGGTCATAAAATGAAATTTCCGCGTTGCCAAACATGAAATTTCCCTCGTTAATAACGTACAGCCCGCCGGTAGGAACGATGGTTGTGGGTTTTTCTTTTTGGCAAGAGGCAAACCATACGAACAGTCCCGCAAGAAAGATAATTTTTTTCATGGTGTTATATTGTAGCGCAGTGTTACCTCTACACTTCTACCCGGCATAGGTCGTTGAAGTACGCTTTGGTATTGCCGGTCAGTAATGTTGAGCAATTTAATCGCAATTCCCATTTCACTCCTCCCGATGTTTACGTCTTTACCGATTTCCGTATCCAGCAATGTAAACCCGTTAAGCGACTGTGAGTTATCGGTGGTTACAAACACTTTACCGGTGGCATTCACAACAAAACGTATAAAGTATTTTTTATATGCGATGTGTGTGATGGCTGAAAATGTGTGCAGAGGCGTGTAGATAAGTTGTTTGCCTGCCGATTGGTCATTGGGGGTAACGGAGGTGAGGTTAGTAGCCCTGGTAAACTGATATGCTACGGTGTTGCTATAATGCCAGTTATTTTTATCAAAGTTGATTTTTAATCGTGTCTCTGCCCCGCGGGCGAGCACGCTTTTTACATTGCGGGGTTCCCAAAAGTTGCCGTTGCTCAGCCAAAGGATCCAGTTATTTACATAACGGACATATCCGTTTGCTTCCAGGTCAAATTTCAACTGTTCATGATTATCCTGAATGGTATAATGGATACCGGATTGCCCGTCCCAGCTTTTCTCAGGTTTGAGGGCAGGATTACCACCCGGTGTCCAATACCAATCATTCAAGGTAGGGTAGCGAAAGTTGCGCGATGCAATAATCCTCCAGTGCATATAATGCCGGTGGTTAATAAAGTGGTATTGTAACGTGAGCAACGGAGAAAAAGGAGAGAACCATCGGTTAAAAAGCGCTTGTCTGGCTGTAAATGAAACATGAAACCGTTCATTGTTTTTGTAATTAATTACAGCACTCCAGCGATGAATGTAACGCACTTTTATGCCCCCGTAAGCGGGCACTTTAGCGCGCTCTGCATCAAACTCACCGATTGCTTGCAAAAACAAGTTGCTGCCGATGTCGTACTTTACGGATAATAAATTACGCCATGCCTGCATGGTTGATATACTTCGTAAATATATGTCGGGGTTGTGGTAATCAATTACATCATGAAGCCATGCCGATACAAGCTGTAGGTTTGCTCTTCGGAGTTTTCCATACCAGCGCATCTGGGTACGCATGCTGTAGTCGCGTTGCAACTCGCGGCTGTGTGGCTTGCTGATAACAGGCGGTATCTGTCGCTGGGCATCGGTTAGCCATATATCAAAACCGATACGGTGCTGCGGGCGTATTTCGTAAACAAACTGTTGCATGACATTCAGTATGTTTACGCGGGCATTACTTAGGCGCTCAACGGGCCGGCCGGGTTTGTAGGTGTTTATGAAACGGTAATTGTTTTGCGAGCAAATGTAATTACAGGATGAAACACCCATAATTTTTCCGTTGCCGTATTGCATCATCATTTCTGCGCGAGCGGTTCCAAAACTCCCGAGAGTAGTACTACCTTGCAGATTAAACGCGGAGTCGGCATGTGAAAAACTGTGCAGGTAAATAGCTGCACCCACGTTGCCGGTGACAGCCGCAGTGCTCACACTAACCTGTTGCATACCATTAACAGCGTAAAGCGAAAAATCAACCTGACCCAGCGAGGGATTATTGAGCCGTATGCCGTTCCACAACAGGTCGTTTTGCGCGGCGCTTGTACCGCGGTAACTGACAGATGACAGATGCCCGTTGCCGTAATTTTTAAAATATATGGCAGCGTTTTCACTGAGCAGTTGATTTAAACTTCTGCCGGAGTAATATTTACGATTACCGGCTGGCTCGCTCGTATTCACTCGCACCTCTCTCGTACTGGTTTTGGTTACAGTACCCAATTGACGTACGAGAGTATCGGGCGAGTTATTGACATATCCGTGCAGGGACTCAGCATACGTTTGTGCCGGTTTTACGGCGGTACAGAAAAGCAGTACCAATGTGAAGTAACGCATAAAAAAGTTTCTGCGGCATGAATGCCGCAGAAACAAAGTGAATTATGGTTTCATAATTTTATGAATAAACCCGTCACCCAATACAAAATATATCCCGTTAGCCCAGGAGTGCGTATCAAAAACTGTTTGCGTGTTTTCAGTAATGGTTTCGGCTACCGTTTTACCCAACGCGTTAATTATTCGGATGTGTTGACCGGCAGGAGCCGATAGGGTCAATACATCCCGGAATGGATTCGGGAAAACCTGTACAGATTCTGCTTTTACATCATCTACGGCTATCACACCGGTAATATGGATAATGAGTTTTGCCTGACTGCAAGCGTTCAGTACGTCACACACGCGATAAGTTATCGTATCGGTGGTGACTACTCCTATTTGGGGTATATAGTGAATTTTATTATTCATCACCATAGCCGTGGCACCGGGTACCAGAGGACCTCCCATGATGATTATGCTTAAAGGCGTTGCGGTATTATCCACATCGTTTGCTAATACATCCACAATCGTATCATTGGTGTAGTCGGTGGTAACGAAATCATTGTTGGCAACAGGGGCGCTGTTTACCACATCTAATGTAACGAGGTTATCCATACAAAAATACGCGGGGGTGTTCATTCCGAATGCGCCGGTATCTGAGGAAGTGAGCGTAAACTCCAAACTGTCCACTTCGCCCAGGGTAATGAGGTTCACCCATTGCCACCCTTTCAATATGTAATCTTCGGAGTTGTTGGAGGAGCGGAAGTCGGCAAGATAAAAATCAACCTTTTGCGGTTTAAGAGAGCCGTTTTTGTAACCGTTTACCGTGAGTTTAAACCAGTCGGGGTCGTTGCCGGTGTTGCCTCCGAATTTTTTGGCAAAAGCATCGCCATCGCGCATGCTGAGGTACGCGTAAGTGGAGTTGGTTACGTAAAAGCCACTTACAAGTTTACCGGCTGCATTACCGGTAAGCACTACGCGCACCGGGCCGTAGGCGTTTGCCACCGCATAGGTGTTGCTGTTGTTATACCCCTTACCGGTTATTGCCGAGTATTGGTTTAAGTAACCGGCGGTGAGGGTGTCGCGCATTGTAGAGTAGCTGAAACCGCTCCACGAAGACCATTGTTGGTTGTAATCGTTGCGGAAGTAGGCATTTCCGCTGCTAAAGCCGCCACTCATGTCGCTGCCATTCCAGAAAGTGTCGAGTGGCAGGTTCAGGTTTTCAAAAGTAGCCGTGGTTTGGCTGCTCAGCATCCCGGCAGCGAGGATGCACACGAGAAAGAGGTTGAATTTTTTCATAATAAAAAATTTTAATGTTAAAAAATTCAGCCCCGAAAACAAAAATTGGATGATGAAACTCCGCGGTGTTTCATAATCGCAGCTTTTATTCCCGAAAGCCGGCAGATGTGTTGTCACAGGCAGGTCTTCTGGCTTCCTCCGTTTTTGATGCCTTCCCGCGGTCATCGCAGTGGCAGAGAGTATCAAAAAACTGATGCGCCTTGCGGAGCACCGGAGGTTACAGCAGCGGGTACTGCTCAGGATTTACACCTGATTCCCTTTTAAGTTGCGTTACGCTCAGCGCGTGGCAACACCTGTAACGGGCGCAAATAAAAATAAAATTACGCAAACGTAAAATTGTATTGTGGATGTATGTGGGCGCTTTATACATACTCAACGTTGTAAGAAATGTAAGGCGCCAGTTTGCTTTTTCACCCTCTGCAAAAATTAAATTGCACTTACCCTATGCAGGACGTGCGCAACTGTCAGTTATGCGAAGTGTTTTAGCCAGTAGTGGGTGGCGGCAATGCGCCATACCATCGTGGCGTTGGCGGTATCACCGCGCCGGTAGTTCTCTATCAAAAGCCGGAGCCGCTCTGTTTTCATCCATTCAAATTTTTTAAAATCAATCTCCAGCAAATGTTGCAGCGGGCCGTTGAGCCAACGCACTTCACCGGGCGTAACAAATCCCTTTTTGTCTTTGCGGGCGTAAATGGCATGTGGCAAAACATTTTTTAGCGCTTCGCGCAGGATGTATTTCGTTTCGGCTTTGTCGCTTACTTTGTCTTCGCGCGGCAGCGTAAAGGCAAATTCCACCAGGCGGTGGTCCAAAAAAGGCACCCGGCTTTCTAACGAAAACGCCATGGAGTTGCGGTCTTCGAAATGCAATAAAGTAGGCAGTGTAGTTTCAAACAGCAATACCAGCAGCAGCGCATGCAGCTTATCGGGGTGGCTGTGCCTGAGCTGCAGTGGCATGATGTGTTTTCCATCAGCCATGTACGGCTGCAGCCGGCTGTACTCCAGATTGGTGATTTTTTCTTCATCGGCAAAAGCGCAGACGGCTGATTTCCACAAAAAATCAAATCTTTTCACCGCTGAAAACTGCTCGCGCTCCGCTAATGCGTGCAGGATTTTGAGCGCCCGCCATATTTTACCGCGCCGCATCATGTCACCGGCAATACGGTAAAATGAGTGCAGGTAGCCACACAGGTACTCATCGCTCCCCTGACCATCAATGACCACCGTCACACCGTTTTGTTTTGCCAAACGCATTAAAAAATATTGCGATATAAAAGAAGAGCCGAATACCGGTACATCGGCATGATGCGCCATGCGGTGAAATGACTCCGCCACATCCGCAACGGTAGGGGAGTAGTAATGCGGTATAATATTCCGGTACTTTTTCGCAACCTCTTCTGCAAATGGTCGCTCATCCACCGCCCCTTTGCCTTCGTAGTAAACCGTAAAGGCATGTATGGGCGCCTGAGGCATGAGCATAGAGTAAACGCATGAAATAGACGAAGAGTCAAGCCCTCCGCTCAGGCAGGTTCCGTTTGTAACATCGCTGCGCGCATGTAAGGCAACGGAGTTTTTAAAAAGAGAAAAAAACTTTTCTTTTTTCTCTTCAAACGACAATGCCGGTGCGGGGGCGTTTACGTCAATTTGCCAGTAGCGTGTGAGCGAAATACGCCCCTTGTGCCATACGATGTTGTGCGCCGGTTCGAGTTGGCGGATGTCGCAGTAAAACGTTTCATTGGCAAAACCGCACCAGCCCATCTGCAGCCCCCGGTTAATTTGCTCTGTGTTCAGTTGCCCGTTGAAGTGCGGTGTGTGTTTCAGCGATTTGTATTCTGAGGCAAACCAGAAACTTTCTCCGTATGATATATAATAAAAAGGTTTAATACCAAAACGGTCGCGGCTGCAGAATAATTTGCCATTGGTTTCATCCCACAGGGCAAATGCCCACATCCCCACAAAATACTTTACACATGCCTCTCCCCAGTGTTTGTATGCCGCGCAGATTACCTCGGTATCGCTGGATGTTCTGAACACATAGCCCAGCTTTGCCAGTTCATCGCGCAACTCTACGTAATTATATACCTCACCGTTGTATATCAGCACCACATCATCGTAGCGGAAAGGTTGATTGGCTTCGTCACTGAGGTCAATAATTTTCAGGCGGTTGTGACCGAGCGCCAGCGGGCCATGCAGGTACAGGTTGCGCGCATCCGGGCCGCGATGAGCGATTGCCTGCAGCATCTTCTCCAGCAATTGCCTCTGGGGGTCACCCGTTGTGTTTGCATCAATAAATCCGGCTATGCCGCACATGACAGGGCGAATGTATAAACAGATGCGTATGATTACAGCGTAAAATTTTACAAAAAAAACTTATGCGAACCGCGCTACACTCTGCACGATTTTTTAACTCGCACGGCAGCGTAACTTACACGATGGGTACACAATAGCTTTTGTGTTCGTAATTTTTGCTTTTGGCATTGTGCACGGTCTTCATGTTTATGTACATTATATAAGAGATTGCAAACTTCACACATATAATAACGAGAAGTTTTCAGGTGTGCTGTGTGAGTAATGTTACAATGCGCATTTTACGCAATAGCATACCGGCTAATGGAGAGTAAATCAGTATATCTACCCGATGTTGAAAATTCATTATTCATTATCAATAGTGTCCTAAACGTTTTGGTGAGGATTCAAAAAACCCTCATAATCAACGCTTTGCGTTATCAAGTATATCC
>JANWXI010000088.1 GCA_025057415.1 Chitinophagales bacterium | reverse complement strand
TGCGTTTCGTACCCTACGTAGCTGAAAGAAAGTGTGAATGGCGGTGATTGCGTGATCTTTAATGAAAATTTACCGTCAATATCGGTGGCGGTGCCGGTGGCAGTTCCTTTCACGGCAACCGTAGCGCCTACAAGCGGTTCACCGGTGTTTTTATCAAACAATACGCCCGTAATGGTCTGCGCTCTCAGGAAAACCCCCGAAAAGAAGATGGCTGCAAGCAACAAAGGTTGTTTCATGGTGGCTAATGTAGTGTGTTTGCAGAAAGTTAGTATGGAAGGATGCTTTTGCCAGCCCTCAAAATGACCGACAAACCTTTACATCAGGTCAGGTTTGGTGTGTGATGGGGTTTTTGGTGAGGGGTGAATTTATGGCTTAAAACCCTGCGTCGGCAATCGCCTGCAAACCTTAGAGGTATTTTTCCGTAAAAAATGCTATACTTGCCACCCTTTTTAGACAAATCAACACATCGCACTGGAAATAAAATTCCGCCTATCGCCCTACTGGTACTCTTAAACCAATTTACGAAAATACTTTAGTAAACCGGAAGTAAGGGGCATGATTGCTTACCTGCGCGGAAAGATTACGTACAAGTGTCCGACCCATCTGCTGTTAGAAACAGGAGGTGTAGGTTTTTTGCTCAAAATAAGCTTGTACACCTATGAGCGAGTACAGGCGCTGGAGCAATGTACTTTGCACACGTACCTGGTGGTGCGCCATGAGGGGCAAAGTGTTGCGGGCTTTGACCTCTACGGCTTTTATGACGAAACCGAGCGTGATTTGTTTGATAAACTGCTATCTGTTTCGGGTATCGGGGCGGCTACTGCCCGCATGATGCTGAGCAGCTACAAGCCCGAGGAAATATGCCATGCCATCGCCACCGAGAATGAGGTATTGATTCAGAGTATAAAAGGCATAGGTCCCAAGAGCGCTAAGCGCATCATTCTGGAGCTGAAAGACAAAGTTTCTAAACCCGAAACAGAGACCCTAATTCCCGCAACGGTCAATAATAAATTAAAAGAAGAAGCGTTAAGCGCTCTCGTAGCGCTGGGCTTTGCGAAGCCGGCGGCAGATAAGACCCTTAACCGTCTGATGGCATCGGGCATACACCAAAACGTAGAGACCCTCATTAAAGAAGCATTGAAACTATTGTAAAACCGTTGTCATTTTGTTTGTGAGGCGTAACCGCATATATCAACCTATATTGATTGTTGCCTTTGCGGGCTGCCTGGTGACGCTGTTTGCTGCCGGCAGTAAAGCACGCCTACCCCTACTGCCCCTCCTGCATTCTTATTTGGTGGCAGGCACTCCCGACTCACCCGATGTACAACTCAAATACCCGCTCAAAGACCGCGAAGGTGATTTTATCAGCGACAAGCCCGATAACCCGTTTTATTTAAAAGACCCTGCTGCCATAGAGGAACGCGTGGAATACGACCCTGAAACGGGTATGTATGTACTCACCGAAAAAGTAGGAGGTGTCAACATTAAGCCGCCTACTTACATGACGTATGAAGAATTTTTGAAATATACCGAGCAGCAGGAGCGCAAAAAATACTGGAAAGAACGCGCCAATGCTGTGCTACTGATTGAAGATAAAAACGTAATTCCGCCCATTCAAATCAAAAAGCAGTTTTTTGACCGCCTCTTCGGGGGCAGCAAAATAGAAATACGCCCGCAGGGAAATGTGGAAATGACTTTAGGCGCCAACGTGCAGCGCACCGCCAACCCCAACATCCCCATCCGCAACCGCACCACCGGCGGGTTTGACTTTGACATGAACATCAACATGAACGTGATTGGTAAGATTGGCGACAAGTTGCAAATGGGCATCAAATACAACACACAAAGCGGCTTTGATTTTGACAACCAAATCCGCCTCGGCTACACGGGCGATGAAGATGATATCATCAAGGTGATTGAGGGCGGTAATGTGAGCTTGCCACTGAATACACGCCTAATTACAGGCAGCCAGACCCTCTTTGGTATCAAAACCCAACTGCAGTTTGGGCGGCTTACCTGGACAAGCGTGGTTTCACAACAAAAATCCAAAAAAGAGTCCATCACCATTGAGAGCGGCGCGCAGCGTCAGCAATTTGAAATTAAAGCGGATCAGTATGATGAAAACAAACACTTCTTCCTCTCGCAATACTTCCGCGATATGTACGACTACGCACTCAGCGGGTTGCCCAACATCAAATCGGTAGTCAACATTACACGACTGGAAGTATGGGTCACCAACCGCACGGGCTCTACACAAAATGTGCGCGATGTAGTGGCTTTTATGGATTTGGGCGAGGCCAACCCTTACTCTCCTGCAATTGTATCTACGGCAAACGGAGATAACCGCCCGCGCAACGAAGCCAACAACCTTTATGGCAAATTAATTTCCGACCCCTCATACCGGTACATTGACAATGTGGTGGCTACACTGATAGGACCGGGTTTTAACCTGCAGCAAGGACAGGATTTCGAGAAAACTTATTCTCGCAAGCTCAACGAAAACGAGTACACCTTTCACCGCCAGTTGGGTTACATATCCCTCAATACCCAACTAAACCCCAACGAAGTACTTGCCGTAGCTTTTCAATATGAATATAACGGGCAGGTGTTTCAGGTAGGTGAGTTCGGAAATCAGGTTCCACCTGATAGTAACACCACCAGTAAAGCGCTTTTTTTGAAAATGCTCAAGGGCAGCACCATTCGCCCCAACCTGCCCATTTTTGATTTGATGATGAAAAACATCTATTCGCTGGGGGCATACAATCTTACAAGTGAGGATTTTCGTCTGGACATATATTACAATGACCCGGGCGGTGGTCTGAAACGTTACCTCCCTAAGGGATGTTTGCAGGGGGAACAGTTACTGCGCGTAATGAACCTCGATAACCTGAACATGAACGGTGACCCGCAGCGCGATGGACTGTTTGACTGGATACCGGGCGTGACCATCCTCACCCAAAACGGGCGGCTGATATTTCCGCAAAAAGAACCCTTTGGCTCAAACCTGCGCGATGCCATCGTTAAGTGCGGTACTCCTGCAGACACACTGTTGTTTGTATATCAGCAGTTATATGACTCCACCAAGTTCTGGGCTCAGCAGTTTCCGGAATACAACCGTTACATCATCAAAGGACAATACCGCGGGGCGGGCGGCAGAGAAATATCGCTGGGCGCTGGTAACATCCCTAAGGGGTCGGTAGTGGTACTTGCCGGCGGGCAAAAACTCACCGAAGGCACGCACTACACGGTTGACTACAACCTGGGTCGCATTACCATTATTGATGGCAGCATACTCAACAGTGGTCAGCAAATCAAAGTGGACTTTGAAAACAATAACCTTTTTGCCACACAGTTGCGTTCGTTGTACGGTACCCGTTTGGATTACCGTGTAAATCGAAACCTCAACATTGGCGGTACGGTAATAACCATGGGCGAGCGCCCTTTTACTCCCAAGGTTAACATTGGAGAAGACCCCATTCGCAATACCATTATGGGTTTAGATGTCCGTCATGAAACTAACGCTCCCTGGCTTACCAAAGCGCTGGACCGCATACCGTTTTACTCTACCAAAGAGATGAGCACTATAAACAGTTACGCGGAGGTAGCCCACCTGCGGCCCGGCCATGCCCGTGCCATTCGTAGCGAAGACCGGGAAGGGCAAGTGTATATTGACGACTTTGAAGGAACAAGCAACGGGTATGTACTCGCCAATCCGCCTAACGCCTGGAAACTCGGCTCCGCCCCTCGTGGCGCTACCAATGCCGCCGGCAAAGTAATGTTTCCGGAAGCCGATCGCGTAAACGACTCTACCTACGGTTATAACCGCGCCAAAATTTCTTGGTACAGGATTGATAATTTATTCTTTAACCCGGCAGTGGCGCCGGATGTAGTAAAAAACAATCCTGCCAATTATCAGAACCACTATGCCCGGCTGGTGCCCATGCAGGAAGTTTTCCCTAACAGACCCATTCAAACCCTTGACCAAAACCTCTACACGTTTGATGTGTCGTTTTTCCCGCGCGAGCGCGGCCCTTACAATTATGAGTACAGTTCTCAGCCCACGCCCGGTGTCTCGGCAGGTGTAGATGCCGACGGCTATCTGAAACAACCCAAAACCCGATGGGGCGCCATCATGCGTTCTATCGATAACAATGACCTGGAAGCTACCAACGTAGAGTTCATTGAATTCTGGCTGCTTGACCCGTTCCTATACAACACCACTTCCTCAGGTGGTAAATTGTATTTTCATTTAGGAAGCATATCCGAAGACATTCTCCGCGATAGCCGCATGAGTTACGAAAACGGCATCACCACCCAACCGGGCGCTATGGACAGTACCTCGTGGGGATATGTACCGAAGCTGCCCCCGTTGGTAGATGGTTTTGATAACAACCCCGACCTCCGACCTGTGCAAGACGTAGGGTTAGATTGTATGAATGATGAACAGGAACGTACACGCAAGGCCGCTTTCCTGCAAAACATTCAATGGATGAACCCGTTAGCCGTACTGAAACTTTCCCAGGACCCCAGCAGCGATAACTATCGTTTCTTTAATGACGATTACTATAACAACACCGGCAACATCCTCACACGGTATAAAGATTTTTGCGGTTTGGAGGGGAACTCTCCCGCTCAAATCAACGCAAGTCAAACTACCGCTCAAACCAACCTGCCCGAGAAAGAGGACCTGAATAAAGACAACTCACTCAACGAAAACGAAGAGTATTTTCAATACGAAGTGGATCTCCGTCCGGGCATGGATGTAGGTAATCACCCATATATTGTATCTAAAATTCAGGGCACCGGAAAAGACCACAACGGAGTAGAGAATCGTTGGTTGCAGTTTCGCATACCCATCCGGCAGTACAGTGCACGCATCGGCAACATTCCCGACTTTAAATCCATACAGTTTATCCGCATGCTTCTAACCGGTTGGGAAGACAGCGTTACGCTGCGTTTCGGGTCATTAGAGTTAGTACGCAACCAGTGGCGTACCTACACGTTAGACCTCAACGACCCCTGCGAGTCCATCTCAACCGAAAACGACCCTCCATTCCTCAATGTGGCTTCCGTAGGAATTGAAGAAAACAGCGCCAAAAAGCCGGTCAATTACGTATTGCCACCGAATATCCAGCGCGAGTTGCTTCTGGGTCAACAAACCAACCAATTTGTGCAACAAAACGAGCAGGCGCTCTCTGTAAGAGTTTGCAACCTGAAAGATTGCCAAACCCGGGCGGTGTTTAAGAATACCACATTAGACCTGCGCCGCTATAAGCGCCTGCGTATGAACGTTCACGCCAGCCGCTTTGATGGAGAACTACCCGTAAAAGACAACGAAGTAATTGCGTTTGTTCGCCTCGGCACCGATTTCAAAGACAACTACTACCAATACGAAATACCTCTCAAAATCACCCCTGACGGCAAATACGATAACAACAGTAAAGAAGACCGCAGTATTGTGTGGCCCGATGCCAACTTTGTTGATATTGCCATCAATGAACTCGTGGACCTCAAACTAAAGCGCAATGCTGCCGACTATCCGCGCACGGTGCCTTACTACGCTACTGACAGTAAAGGGCGCAACATAAGCATCGTTGGTAACCCCGATATTGGCGCCATACGCACCATCATGCTCGGCATCAAAAACCCCTCGCGCTTTGACCCCAACAATCCGCTTAAAGATGCCGATGACGGTTTACCGAAATGTATAGAAGTGTGGTTTAACGAAATGCGCGCCACGGGCTTTGATGAGTTTGGCGGCACGGCTGCCGTGGGCAGCTTGAACATTAAACTTGCCGACCTCGGCAATATCAACCTGAGCGGCGGTATGCACACACGCGGGTTCGGGCAGGTAGAACAACGCATAGACCAGCGATTCAAAGACAACCTGTATCAGTACGACTTTTCTACTACTATTGAACTCGGAAAATTCCTTCCGCAGCAGGTGGGCTTACGCATGCCGTTCTATGGCGCTTATGCTCAATCATTCAGCACGCCCGAATTTGACCCGTACCAGTTTGACATACCCACCCGCACCATGCTCCGCACCTTGCGCAGCGAATACGGTGGCGACTCGGTGCGCAATTACCTGGCACAGGTACAAACCATCAACACCCGCCGCGGCTTCAACTTCACGAATGTACGGATTGTGCCTCAAACCAAATCCAAAAAGCCACACATATATGACCCCGGTAACTTCGCCTTCACATACGCATATAACGAAATACTTTTTACCGACCCGTTTATAGAGAAAAACTCGCGCAAAAACTGGCTTGGCATTATCAACTGGAGCTTTGCCCCTCAAACCAAATCCATTACCCCATTCAAAAAAATCATCAAATCAAAGAGCCGATGGCTGGACCTGATACGCGACTTCAACTTTACGCCCATACCCGCCACGCTCTCCGTGAACTCAGAGTGGAACCGCGAATTCAACGAAATTAAACTGCGCGAACTTGGCGAGGTAGATTTTGACATCCCTTCCACCTATTTCAAAAATTTCAGATGGATACGCTCCTACAACTTTAAGATGAATCCGTTTCAAAGTTTAAGCATTGACTTTACTGCCAACAATCAAAGCCGCATTGACGAACCCGATGGACCACTGGATACCAAGCCCAAACGGCAGGAGGTGTGGAACAACGCGCAGCAAGGTGGGCGAAACAACGCTTACACCCAAACCTTAGCCGTTAATTACAACATCCCCATCAACAAAATACCGATTTTTGATTTCATCACCGCCAACGCGGGCTTCAATACAAATTATTCCTGGACCGCCCTGCCCTGGCAGCGCGACAGCGCCACCAACCGGTGGGTACAAAACTCCCTCGGCAATATTATTACCAACGGTCAAAACGACCGCGTAAAACTGGACTTCAACTTCCGTAAATTATACGACAAGGTACCGTTTCTGAAAACGTACAACGCCCCCAATCCGCAGGCAGGCAATAAAAAAGAAAACGACAAAAAACGCGAAGCCGTGAAAAAGGCACGCGAAAAAATAGCCGATGAGATTACGAAACTCAAAGAAAAACGCATTAAAATCAAAGAAGACCTCGCCAAAGCAAAACAGAAAATAAAAGAGGACTCGCCTACTATCAAAAAACAACGCGATGACATTGCCAAGGCGCTGGCCGATTTGGATAAAAATGCCACGCAGATTGCTGAAAAGAAAGGCGAATTGCGCAAAGCCAAAGGCAAAAAAGAAAAAGAACCGGTGCGCAACGCCATCAATACATTGCTTACTCAACGTAAGAAACTAAAAGAAAATCTGCGCGATGCACGCCGCGGCACAGAAATATCGCGCCTTGAAAAAGAACTCAAAGCGAACAAAAAATCGATCCGCCAAAAGAAAAAGGACTACGCGGCCAAGCAACCCCCGCCCAATCCGTTCATATCCATCCCCGTTCGCCCCTTGCTATCGCTTAAGCGCGTTACGGTAGAATATAAAGAAAACAAAAGCACCACCCTGCCGGGCTTTGTGGGCTATTCACAAATACTGGGGAACCAGATCACCGGTAATAAGTTCACCTTTGACCCCGCCATACGGCAAGCGCCGGGCTTTGATTTTTCGTTTGGGTGGCAACCCGGTGACCGGTTTTGGCGCGGTGTAGATGCAATAACGCGCGATGCCTGGTTAGACAAATTTGCTGCGCGCGGGTGGATGTCTAACGATACACTTATCAACCAGAAATTTACTCAAAACCGCTCGCAACGCCTGGATATAACAGCCACCTTAGAACCCTGGAGCGATTTCAAAATTGACCTGACCCTTTTCCGCGACTATACCGAAAACCACGCGCAGTTTTTCAAAAAAGTGTGGGATACTGTAGCGAATGATTATGTGTTTCGCCATCTCAACCCCATGGACATGGGCAGTTACAGCATTTCTTACCTGCCTGTGCGCACCATGTTTTACAAAATTGATACACAAGGCAACAGCCAGATATACAAGAGTTTTGAAGCGTATCGCCCCATTATCTCAAAACGCCTCGGAGGAGGCACCTACGTGAACCCCACGGAAGGCACACCAAACCCCAACTACGCCTACGGTTACGGCCCCAAATCGCAGGATGTGCTCATCCCAGCATTTATGGCAGCATACACCAAGGCCGACCCGAACAAAATTAACCTCAACCCTTTCAAAGCCATACCGCTGCCCAACTGGCGCATCTCATACAATGGATTCACAAAGTTTTCGTGGATGCAAAAACACTTCACCAATTTCACTATTACGCACGGCTATAATTCTACCCTTACCATCAATAGTTTTCAAACCAACCTCGACTTCACCAACAGCGTAAACAATTTCGGCACCAACCGTACCGATACGCTCAGCGGCAACTATTTCCCGCTGTTCAACATGCCGAGCATCGTTATCAACGAGCAACTATCGCCTCTGCTCGGCATTGATATGGTGATGAAGAACAACGTAACGGCTAAGGTGGACTATAAAATGAGCCGCACCCTCACCATGAACTTTGCCGACTTTCAGATGATTGAGATGAAGAGCATGCAATTTACTATCGGGGCAGGTTACAAAATTAAAGGGCTTAAGTTGCCCTTCAAGCTGCCCAAGAGCGGCAAATACATTAAACTGGATAACGACCTGAACTTCCGGTTTGATTTCAGCTATCGCGACAATATCACCGTGAATCACCGCATTGACGAGCTGCCGCAAATCACACAAGGTGCACGCACCATTACCATACAACCCAGTATTGATTACATTATCAGTAAGCGCATGAACATCCGCCTGTTTTTTGACCAGACGCGTACCGTTCCTAAAATTTCTACCGGATTTCCTACCACTAACACGCGCGGCGGCATTACACTGCGGTTTAGCTTAGCAGAGTAGGGTGAACTTGTGAAAGTTTCTGCCGCGGAAGGTCACATCTGTTTCCGTTTAGACAACTTTAGATGTTGCGCACGCCCTGTATGTAAAAACCGTAAACACAACAACGCTCATCCCGCGCAGCAAGTGTAAAGTTTTGATGTAAAATCCTCGTAATACGTGATGTGGCTTGTTGCACAAGTTAACTGCGAATTCATCGTCATCCATACAGCGCCTCCATCAGTTGCTGTACGCGTCCGATACTTTCAATGGCAATCTGGTAACGGCCCGTATCAATCTTCTGGTTGAATTTGCTTATAAATATTTTTTCAAAACCGAGTTTTTCTGCCTCGGTAATGCGCTGTTCTATGCGGCTCACGGCGCGTACTTCTCCGCTCAGCCCCACCTCGGCGGCAAATGCAAAGTTGTAAGGAACTGAAATATCGTTGTACGAAGAGCTGAGCGCTGCCACCACACCTAAATCTATAGCGGGGTCGTCCACACGCAAACCTCCGGCAATGTTCAGAAACACATCTTTAGTGCCAAACCGCAGCCCGGCGCGCTTCTCCAATACAGCCAGCAGCATGTTGAGCCGGCGTACGTCAAAGCCCGTAGCGCTGCGCTGCGGTGTGCCGTAAAATGCAGGCGTTACCAGCGCCTGTGTCTCAATCAACATGGGGCGCAAACCTTCCATCATGGCAGCCACGGCAATGCCGCTCAGGGGTTCATCGCGTTGCGTGAGCAATATCTCCGATGGGTTCAATACGGGGCGCAGTCCGTCACCGGTCATTTCGTAAATGCCTGTTTCTGAGGTGGAGCCAAATCGGTTTTTAACGGTGCGCAATATCCGGTACGTGTGGTGGCGGTCTCCTTCAAACTGCAACACCGTGTCCACAATGTGCTCCAGCACTTTAGGCCCGGCAATCATACCGTCTTTGGTAATGTGGCCGATTAAGAATACCGGCACGCAGCGTTCTTTGGCAAACCGCATCACCTCGGCAGTGCACTCACGCACCTGACTCACGCTTCCTGCCGGGCTGTCTATGTATGTCGTGTACAGGGTCTGTACCGAGTCAATAATAATGATGTCGGGCGCCAGCGCGGCAGCGTGTTTAAAAATCTGCTGGGTGTTCGTTTCGGTAAGCAGAAAGCAGTGGTCGTTTTTTATTCCAATCCGCTCCGCGCGCATTTTAATCTGGCGGTCGCTCTCCTCGCCGGTTACGTATAATATTTTTTTATCATGCAACCGCAGGGCGAGTTGCAGCAGCAGGGTGCTCTTGCCGATACCCGGCTCTCCGCCTATCAGCACAATACTGCCCGGTACAATGCCGCCGCCCAGCACGCGGTTTAGTTCGGTGTCGCGCGTATCGGTACGTTCCAGATTTGTCTCATCTACTTGGGTAAGCGGTACCGGAGTGTTTTCTGCCGGTTTTTCTCCGTTGCGGGCATGTTTTTCCCTGTGCCGCTCCGCCTGTCGGTCTATCACCTCCTCGGCATACGTATTCCATTCGTTACATACGGGGCACCTACCCATCCATTTGGGGCTTTGGTTCCCGCAGTTCTGACAATAAAATACTGTCTTTGTCTTGCTCATCAGAGCGAATGTAGCACAGATAATCGTAGCGGAGGGCTTGAAAAAACGCAGACGACTATTTTTTGTCGCCCTGCTTTTGCATTTCCTCGCGGCTTAATTCCCGGATGACCGTAAACTCCGTTCTGCGGTTTTGTGCCCGTCCGGCAGGATTATCGCTGCCATCGGGGTTCTCGTTCAGGGCAACGGGCTTGCTCTCCCCGTATGCCTTGCTTACCAAATTTTCCTTAGAAATTTTTTTGTAGAGCAAATAGCGCATCACGGCATCGCTTCTGCGTTGCGAAAGTTTCATGTTGTAATCATCAGTGCCGCGGCTGTCGGTGTGCGACCCTATCTCAATTACGCACTGCGGGTTGGCGAGTAAAAATTCTACTATTCGCTGTAGTGTATCAGGAGCCGAGCTGGTGAGACGATCTGCATTAAACTCCCAGTAAACAACCCCGATGGTCTTGCCGATGTGTGATATTTTTTCATCGGAGCGTTTCAGAGGAAAATCGAGCATAATCGTATCGCTTCGCTTGCGCCCCACTGTAGATACGCTTAACAGCAAATCTTCGAAACCCTTCTTGCGGGCTATAAGGCGGTATTCTTTCTCCGGCTCCAGGTCAAAGAGGTAATATCCTTTTTCGGGATATGCGCTGCGCAACTCCACACCTTGTCGGGCATCGTAGAGTGTTACCAAACAATTTTGTATGGGGGTGTTGCCTCCGTCGGTGTCCAGCACCTTGCCGGCAACCGCCAACTGTATCTTTGCTTTGAAGAGTTGGTAAATGTCATCGCAACAGGTAGCGCTCTTTTGCCCGAAACCGCCCGGCCGGTTGCTTACCACAAAGCCGGTGTTTGCCGGGTCGCTCCAGTAAAAGTACATATCATCTACACTGCTGTTAATGGGAGTACCCATGTTTTTGGGCTCGCCCCACTCGCTACGGTCTAAAACAGTTTTGAATACATCAGCCCCGCCTATGTTGATGTGGCCGTTTGAGCTAAAGTAGAGCGTGTTTGTCTTGTAATCAAAAAAAGGCGTGTACTCATCTCCCTTGGTATTGATGTTGGCTACCGGGCGCGGTTTTTCAAATGAATTCCCGTTGCGTTTTGCAAAATAAATATCAAACCCGCGCGAGGCATTGCGGTTAGATGAAAAGTAAATTCCTTCTTCGCCTGCCTCGTTTTTACCCGGGCAAGGGTGCGTATTGCTGCTGCCGGGGGCATTGATGGCGTTGTCCAGCTTTTCGCCCTCGGTCCAACCCTCTGAAGTAAATGTACTGCTGTAAATGCTGCAAATCATGCGGCCGGTTTCGTCCTGATAACACTGCGTGTAATACATCGTTTTGCCGTCGGGAGTAAACGAAGTATTCCCCGTATGAAAATTTAACCGATTAATAGGGCTGTTGAGTTCCTCAGCATCACTCCATGTGCCGTTGGGGTTCATTTGCGATACATAAATGCGGCTGTAATCGGCATATCTCTCGCGGCCTTTCTCTATCACCACACGGTCGCTGTTCCATGAGCCGTAGTAAAGAGTGTTGCCCAACAGAGCCGGAGCGTAATCAGTAAACGGCTGGTTGATGTTTTCGCGCAAATGTTGAATAACGTACTCCGGCGTTTCGTTTTGGCGCAAACTTATGCCCAAGTCACAGCCCTGTATTTCGCGCTGTGCCAGTGAGCGCCACCCGCTCCACTCATCGGCTGTGGCCTTCTGCCGAAACGTCTCAAACCACACCTTGGCGTTTTCATAATTTCCGAGATACTTCTCCGTAAGTGCGTACTGGTATATGGCAAGCGGGTATTTCACGCGTGCCGAGTCGAGCGAAATGGCCTTGCGGTACAACGAACCGGCTGTGGCATAATCGCGAAGCGTAAAATGGGCATCTGCTGCCTTTTGAAACAGAAACACCTTGTTCGGCTTTTTGTTGGCAGCTTCGGTGTAGTAGTTCACGGCGCTGTACCAGCTACCCATGGCGGCAAGTTTATCGCCCCATTTGCGGTTTTTGCGCCAACCGATTTTTGCAGGTTCCGGCATATCTTTCACTTTATCGGCACCGCGCGCGGGCGCGGTCTTTACCGCGGGCTGCTCAGCGGTTGATTTGGTTTTGTCCGCTGCCTCCCGGCTTTTTTCCGTTACAGCGCTTGCCGGTTTCTCGCTTTTGGCCGCTTCGGATTTTTTAGCTTTCTCCTCTGTGCCCGGTTTCTCTTTAGGCGATTTATCTTTTGAGGGCGCCTTCTTTTTCTCCGTAGTGGACGAGTTCAGCAACTCATTCAACTCCTCGCGCGTTTGAGCGTACAACCGGTGGCTCATTCCGCTCCCCACAGCAATTATCAAAAACGTAACGATAATCTGTTTCATAATCAATTCTCTAAAACCAAACCCAAACAAAAAATAAAAAAACGACACCTGCAATTGCCTGTCAACGCGCAGCGTCTTCCTGTCATAAAAAATGGACTTCCGGCATCAAAAACATTTCCCAAAATAAACAAGCATTCCATGCCTCATGTTTCGCAACAGCAACTCATCTTCATCATTTTACATATAAAAAATATTTAATGTTTTGGGGGTGCCCCCGCTGCCAGGCGCTGCAAGGCAGCGGGGTCGGGCTTGCTACGGGGTGCGCTGTCGCTCCCGCCCCGCCCGCAAATAGTTTGTTTTTTCAAAGGTGCGGGCGTGGCCGCTTCGCTGCACTCGCGCCCTCCGCATCCCTCACCCGGCTTTGTATATAGTGGGCATATGTTCTATTGATCATCATACAATCTTACTTATTACGATTTTAATAGAACTTTTTTTTGAAAATATTGAGAAAGTAATTTTAATTGCGTTGAACTATCAGTGGGTGGTCTAATGTGAGACGGATATTGTGTGACCACTTTATTAATAATGACACAACATTACTAAAGTATCCGAATTTATGAAACTTATTTCTAATTATGTAAAAAAAGATATTTGATGGTTCATCTAACAAAATGTATGTTAAATTAAAAGAATATAGTAAAGTAAAATGCAAAATAATTTAATACTAATGTTACTAAAATTAAAAATTAATTTTCTGTTATGTATATTCCCATGTATAAAGTTATTGAAGATTCAAACTGAGTACATACCATTCAATTTTATATTTAGCAAACTTTTATTCATTGGTTCAGAGGTTACAAAAGTAATAACATCCTTTAGTTTTAGCTGCTCTACAGTAATATTTTTAT
>JANWXI010000087.1 GCA_025057415.1 Chitinophagales bacterium | reverse complement strand
CCCGGTTTTAATGATTGAAATTGAAGCCCGGCATGTGGGCGAAGATAGGGCGCGCAAAACTTTCGCCTGGCTGCAACAGCATGGATATGAGGGTTTTGCCCTCTCTGCCCGCCGCGATATTCCCCTTAGCGAATTTTCATTTCAGTTACATCAAAACCCGCGCCACCGCAGCGAGTACTGCAATAATTTCGGTTTTGTTCACGGGGCGCAGCAATAAAACAACCTAATTATTCTCATCACTTTTACCCTTAAAATTCGCCAAAAAATTTTTTATTACCACATAAAATTTCTGCTAACGCTGTACGTCATATAAATGCTCATGATTTAACAACCATTCCCGGCCCGGTATGATAAGATTATTGTATTCCCTGTTGATTGTATTAATGCTGGTTTCGCTACGCCTTTCAGCTACCGGCAGCGACTCAGAAAAAGTGCTCGTAGATTACAAACTGCTCTACACCTACTCGCGCGATTCTCTCATCTCCTTATGGAAAAAGAAACACATCCCGCGTCTGGTCTTACCCGTGCGGTACGCAGTAGATATGTACGAAATTACCTACCGCGGCTTATGGTTAGACAGTTCCTACGTACTCGCTAAAGGCGTGCTCTATGTACCCCATGCGCAAAAGCCGATGGCTGAGATGACTTACTGCCACGGTACGCGTATTTCTCTTCAGCAAACTTACGGCGTAAACGACCTTGAGCAGATAGTTTGCATCATGCACGCAGCCGATGGATACATCGCCATGTTTCCGTTCTATTACGGTCTGGGCGGTGGCGAAAAAGAACATATCTATCACGATGCAAAAACCGAAGCCCTCTCCACCATTTACATGATTAAAGCATGCCGCGAACTGCTCCAGCAAAAAAACATCAAAACCACCGGCCAACTGTTTCTGACCGGATACTCACAGGGAGGCCACGCCTCACTTGCCACACATAAAATCATTGAAAGCCACTATCCCGAAATGCACCTGACGGCATCATCGCCCATGTCGGGCGCTTACGACCTCGCCGGCGTGCAAGCTGTCGTAATGGACCGCCACTACGACCGCCCCCACTACCTCCCTTACATTATCCTCTCATACCAATACGCGTACAAAATTTGGCCGGGCGATGTGTGGGAAGTATTCAAACCACAATACAGAGATTTTTTGCAAAAAAGTTTCTCGCAGCCCCGCAAAATTGATTACGACCGCCTGGACGATTTACTCCCCAAAATACCCTGCGATATGATTACTGACGAAGTATATAACCGGTACCTGTACGATACTTCGTTTCCTTTCACCTCCAAACTCCGCGAAAACACCCTCCTTGACTGGGCGCCCAAGGCCCCCATACAGCTTTGCGCCTGCTATGGCGATAACGAAGTACTGTATCAAAACACCGTAGTCGCTTATCATTCGCTTCGCAAAAATTCCGACAAAGTTTACATGCGCCTATTCGGCAAAAACCTTGCACACAACCCCTGCGCGCCCTTCGCCATCCTCAAAACAAAATACTTCTTCGACAACTTCCGCAAAGGCAAAAAACACCCCGAGCGCTTCTCGCTACCCAAAAATCTTCTTCTGTCTCTTGCTATCAGTATAGCCGATAAACAGGAATACAAAAAACGCAAACGCACCGGCAAAGTCGAAACCAACGCGCTGGCTGTGCGCGGCGCCCGATAGCCATACTTCGCCCCGCTCTGCCGTTCATAAGCATACACTGTTAATGATTTTTATTCTCTGGGGGTGCCCCCGCTGCGTCCCGCTCGTACCTCACGCGCCGCAGCGGGGTCGGGCTTGCTTCGGGGTACGCTGTCGCTCCCGCCGCGCCCGCGCATCTATTTTCTTTCAACGGTGCGGGCGCGGCCGCTTCGCTCCGCTCGCGCCCTACGCATCCCTCACCCGTTTGAACAAACACATCTATACATAACACCGCCAGAAAATTCTTCTTATCGTAAACTACATATCATTTTACCGTAAAACAACAACACGAGTATGGATGGATGTACAGATGGGTAATCAGCATGCAGAATCCTGTAATTACGTGCTGCTCCGTATCTCGTACCGCGCCAACGGCTCGGTGTCCTGCCCGCAAAATTCACCTTTCAGATACTTGTAGTGCGCTGCCATCGCAATCATCGCGGCATTATCAGTGCAGTATTCCAGCGGAGGAATGTGGGTTTTCCAGCCCATCTCACTGCCCAACTGCGCAAAGCGGTTGCGCAATTCCCGGTTGGCAGATACGCCCCCTGCCAAAGCCACTTCGCGCACACCAAAGTGCAGGGCTGCTCTTGTTATTTTTTTTATTAATATGTTTACAATAGTGCGTTGTATGGCGGCGCAGAGGTCGGGCAGATTTTCGGTTACAAACATCGGGTTGCGCTTCATCTCTTTTTGAAGAAAATACAACACCGATGTTTTCAACCCGCTGAACGAAAAATCAAAATCGCTGGTTTGCGGCTCCGGAAAAGTAAAGCGCTCCGGATTGCCCTCTGCCGCGTATCGGTCTATCAGCGGCCCGCCCGGATAAGGCAGCCCCAGTAGTTTAGCGGTTTTGTCAAACGCCTCCCCGGCGGCATCGTCCAGGGTCTCGCCCACTACTTCCATATCCAAATAATCGCGCACCAACACCAACTGCGTATGCCCGCCCGATACCGTCAGGCACAAAAACGGAAACCCCGGCCGGTTGTCAATAAAGTGCGCCATCACGTGTGCCTGCATGTGGTTAACCTCTATTAATGGTATGTCTAACGCCAACGCAAACGCCTTGGCGAAACTCACCCCCACCAGCAGCGAACCGATAAGCCCCGGACCCCGTGTAAATGCTACTGCGCGCAAGTCGCGCATGGAAACATTAGCTTTTTTTAACGCAGCATCCACCACCGGTACAATATTTATTTGATGTGCCCGTGAAGCTAATTCAGGAACTACACCGCCCCATTGTTGATGAACCGCTTGCGAAGCCGTGAGATTGGCAAGTATTTTGGCATCGTAAATCACGGCTGCCGAGGTATCATCGCATGATGACTCTATGGCTAAAATGACGATATTCACCATGCGAATATACACCTTATCCAAAGCCGGTAATACGTACTGAAGTGCGCACGCGAAAAAGAAACTTACGGTTTGCCTTGTTTCTCATGGTTATGCTTGCATTGATAACCGCAGGCATCCTGTTGGGTGTGCGCAGCCATCGCGTGCAAACCTGGCTTGCTCAACGCGCGGCAGCATACATTACCGAAAAAACTGGCGCACGCACCAGCATCGGGCAAGTGAAAATCACGTTTTTCACAAATGCAGAGCTGAGTAATTTCTGCATGGAGGACCTCGCAGGCGATACCATGCTCTATGCCCGCGAGCTGAGTGTGCAGTTTCGCCTCTTTTCACTGCTTGGTAAAAAACTGCGCATCGCCAAAATCAAACTTGCACATGGTGCCGTGAAAATTGTTCGCGACAGCACAGGTACTCATACCAACCTCAGCGAAGTGTTTCGCAAACTCGTTTCTCCCGGAGCTTCCGGTAAAAAACAGGCACCAGCGCCCGACTGGGAGTTGCGACTGAACCGCCTTACACTACTGCACTCCGAAGTGCATTATACCGATTACAAGGCCGGTTCACACCTGCGCGTGCTTGTCCCTTTGCTGGATGTATCGGTCAACAATTTCGGCTTAGACAACAAAATAATAGCCCTTAAAACCGTCAATGCCGAGAATGTTGACGTGAGCGTCCGTCTCACAGAGCGAACCATCGCTCAGCCCGATACACCCCGCGCCACGCATTTCCTCAAAAACATCGTACAGGTTACCTGGGAGAAACTCAACATCACCAACGCCAGCTTTGCCCTGCATGACGAGATGCTCGATACCGTGCCGGTAAGCGGCATCAACTTTCACAACTTAAAGATTAGCGACTTACACCTGCATGCCGATGACGGATGCATTGTAGATGACACCATATCGGCACACATCAGCCACCTGAGTGCACGCGAACAAAGCGGGTTTCACCTGCAGCAACTTACGGCAGATGTGCGCGTGAGCGTAAACGACATTACACTCTCCGAATTACTGCTTAAAACAGACCATAGCGAAATCAAAGATTTTCTGGCGCTGCGCTATACCGACTTTTACGACTTCAGGAATTTTATGACGCATGTGCGCCTGGATGCACGGCTTACCGAGTCGCGCCTGTCCCTGCGCGACCTGAACTACTTTCTCCACCGCCTGCAGCGCTTAGAACACAACAACGTGTTGATTGACGGGGAGGTGCGCGGCAGCATCAGTAACCTGCGCGGCAAAAACATCTCACTGCGCACCGGCAGCCACACACAATTTAAAGGCGACTTCAGCACGCGCGGTTTACCCGATATTTTTGAAACATCCCTCAACCTGCGTATCGAACGCCTGGCTACCACCGCAGCAGATGTACAGCGCATCATGCCAGGCATTAAAATTCCTGATAATATAAAAAAGCTCGGCTTGATTTACTACACCGGCTACATGGATGGCTTCCTTACAGATATTTTTTCTGAAGGTAAGTTAGTAACCGGCCTGGGCACTGCCCAAACCAACATGTCGTTTCGATTTGATAAAAAGACAAAGCGCGCTTCGTACTCCGGCAACCTCGCCCTCCAGAATTTTGAACTCGGTAAATTTCTCAATCAGGAAAAAGAACTCGGTATTATTTCCCTTCAAGCCAATGTGCGCGGCAGAGGCATTACGCCTGAAACACTGGACGATACTATCACCGGCACCATTTCGCAGTTTGTATTTCACAATCACCTTTACGAAAACATCCGCATAAACGGGCGGGTAGCCAATAAATCTTTTACCGGTAAACTGCGCGTAAACGACCGCGCCCTGAGCATGGATTTTACGGGTAAAGCCGACCTCTCGGGCACACAGCCGGTGCTGAAGTTCGAGGCAAGTATTGACAGTGTGAAGCCGCGCGAACTGAACTTCGGTAAACACGACATCTTTTTTGCCGGTGATGTAGTAGCCGATTTCACCGGCAAGCGCTTAGACGATGCCATCGGGAATATACGCCTGACCCGTTGCACCATCCGCCGCGATACGATTGTCGCCACTCTGGCAAATGCCTCGCTGGAGGCACGCATGCTCAGCAACGAACATAAAACGATCACCCTGCTTAGCGATGTAGCGCAGGCGCAGTTTACCGGTGACTTTACGTTTGCCGAATTGCCCAAAGCGCTTACGTCCTTTGTGAAGAAAACCTTCACCCGCCAACCCGATGATACAGTAATCCACCGGCAGCGATTTACAGCCGAATTACAGATTTACGACCCGCCCGAAAATCTCACGCGCATCATCCATCCTTCTTTTACCCGTATCCGCAATACACATGCGCTGATGAGTTTCAACAGCATCCAGCAGCAACTGGATGCCCGCGTCACAATTCCCGAACTGCGCTTCGGCAACCTGCACCTGCAGCGTACTAACCTTACGGCGCTCTCGGCAGAGGGTTTTTTTGATTTTGACCTGCACGTAGATAAACTCTACAGCCGCGACAGCGTGTGGTTAGATACCCTGTCCGTAATTGCCAAAACATTAGAAAATAAAGATATACGACTGGACATCCGCGTGGCTGACAAAACAAATTTCAATCATGCGCACATCGTGTCGCGCATTACCCCGCAGGTACAGCAGGCATTGGTGCGCCTGGAGCCGGGCGATGTAAAACTCGGCAACTACCATTGGCGCTTCGACCCCGGCAATTACATCCTGGTGCGGGGCAAACAAATCACCTCACACGGCCTCGTATTCCGCAGCGATGAGCAGCGCGTTTACATTGCAAGTTACCTGAAAAACGACACCTCCACCTGCGTACGCATCACCCTCGATAATACAAGCATTGCTGATTTCACGGGTATATTCACGCAAAAAGTGCGCGATATACAAGGTAATGTGAACGGGAAAATCGTGATGGAAGATGTATTTTATCGCCCCCTGGTTTTTGCCGACTTTGTAGTAAATGAAATGCACCTGGGCAATGAGCTGATAGGCGATGTGAACATAGAGAGCAAGTTAGATGAGGGAGGTAAGCGCATTTTGCTACTGGGCTCCGTAAAAAGCGCGCACCCGGTGTGGTACAACCAAAACAACATTAACCTAAAGGGTTACCTCACGCTTGATGCAAAACCCACCATCAGTGTGTTTATGGACGCGCCGCGTATTGGGCTGAATTTTCTCAACTACAAATTTTTCGAAAAGTACGTAAAGGATTGCCGCGGCTACGCCCGCGCCAAAGCCATGCTGGAGGGTCCCCTCAATAAACTCACCCTGAAAGGCGATGTGTGGCTCATCAACGATACAGTGACGGTTTCGTTTCTCAACACCACGTACCATGTGCGTAGCCACCGTGTGCGGCTGGACGAGCGCGGGTTCGATTTCGGCAAGGCCGTAGTGTTTGACATACGCGACAGCATGATTACCGCCACCGGTCGAATCAATCACGAAAACTTTAAAAAATTCAGCATTGACCTCACAGCCGAAACTGAAAATGGGCAATTTTTGAACACCAACGAAAATCTCAGCCCGTACTTTTACGGTGAAGCGTACGGGGCCGGCAGCGTGCGCTTTAAAGGGCCTTTTACACTCATCCAGATACATGCCGTTGCCTCTACGCGCAGTGGCACGTACTGTCGCCTGCCCATCACCACGAGTTACGAAACCAACCGCTATACCTTCTTTAAATTTGTAAACAAAACCGACAGTGCGCAACCGGTAAAAACTACCCCGCCGCGGGTGAGCGGTGTAAACTTTACCCTTGATTTGGATGTAACGCCCGATGCGCGTATGGATATTATCCTGGACCCCATTGCCGGTGACGTGCTCACGGGCTACGGACACGGCAACCTGAAAGTAGAAATACCGCGCAGTGGCAACATCAGTATGTACGGTACCTATGAAATTGACCGGGGCAATTACCTGTTTACGCTGCAAAACATCATCAATAAACGCTTTGATATTTACAAAGGAGGAACCATCAATTTTAACGGTGATATCTACAAAGCCAATTTGCTGGTAGATGCCGTATATCAGGTGCGCACCTCTACTACCGACCTGATAGAGGACGTCATCAGTACCGGCGGTGTGGGGCAACAAGGCGGCAATAACCTCAACCAACAACTCGCTGCCTCGCAGAGCCGCGTACCTGTTCGTCTGTTTCTTAACTTACGCGGCCCTCTCGAACGACCCAATATCGGTTTTGACATACAGGTGGTTGACCCCGACCCCACCATCAAAAGCTACATTGACCAGCGCATTGCCCAACTTAAACTTTATGAAAACGATTTAAACAAACAGGTGTTTGGCTTGTTGGTGATGAACAGGTTTTTACCGCAGTCATTCCTCAATCAGGGCGGCAGCAACCCTGCCTCGGGTAATTTTGTAGGGGGCACAGCCGCCAATACCGTAGGCGAAATGCTCTCTACACAACTGGCAAACTATCTCAACAGCTTGCTTAGCTCAACCGATGTAAAAGCCCTGCAAAATCTCAATATCAACCTGGGTTACCGCCAGTACGACCAACTGAGCAACAACGCAAATACTACCAACCCGGTCGTGTCTCTTGATACCCGGCGCGAAATTCAACTCGCCCTGCAACAGCGCCTGCTCAACAATCGTCTTATCATCAATGCCGGAGGCAACTTAGACATTGGCAACAGCAACTTAGTGCAGAGTGGCACAGGTCATTCTACCGGCGCACGGGCGGTCATCCCCACAGGCGACTTCCAGTTAGAATACCTCCTCACTCCCGACGGAGCTTGGAGGGCACGGGCTTTTAACCGCACCAATTATGATTTTTACAACTCGCGCAACAACAACCGCACCGGGGTTGGCATCAGCTTCCGCAAAGATTTCGATAAACCCCGCGAAATCTTCATTCGCAACAAACGCAACGTACGCAAAAAATCCCCCGTACCGGTAAAACCCGCCTCTGCAAAGCAAACTAACCGTGCCGAAAACACATCCTTTCCTTAAACAATAAATCTGCCTCATTACCTTTATTACAATCGCTTTGTAAAGCGTATTTTGCAGGTCGGGTGCATGAAACTCAAACGCCAAAATCTACTGTTTGCCGCTTGCGGGTTTGCGATGTGCATTACCGCCATGTTTCACCCTTACTGCGTAAAAGCACAGTTTTTCAGCGGTGTGCGGTATCTTACGTTTGCCACCCATACAGATTCGCTCCATCTTGACTCGCTCAGTGTGATACCACACACGGTTATCGTTCGCTCGCTTCAGGGCGAGGTGATTGACAGCTCTTACTACACTGTACATCCGTTTCACTCGCTGCTTGTGTGGACGCAACGGCCCGTAACCGACAGTGTGCGCGTATTTTTCAGAGTATATCCGTTTTCGCTTGCCGCCCCCGCTGCTCACAAAAACTACCAAGCATACCGCCAAAGCGCTGAAAACTTTCTGGTTCGCTCTTACACGTACTTGCCCGAAGGCGAAAAGCCCCTTCTCATTGACTTTGGTAATTTAGAATACAACGGAAGTTTCTCGCGCGGGCTTTCATTTGGCAGCAATCAAAGTTTGGTGCTCAACTCTGTTTTTAACCTGCAACTAAGCGGCATGGTAACGCGCGACCTGGAAGTAACAGCCGCCATCACCGATAACAACATACCCATACAACCCGAAGGCAACACCCAGCAAATTCAGGAGTTTGACAAAATATTTATTCAACTGCGAAAAGACCGGCACAAAGTAATCGTGGGCGATTTTGATTTGTTTAACACCGAGCGCGACTATTTCATGCGTTTTTCAAAAAAATACAGAGGCGGAAGCTACTCAGGAAGTGTGGATGCAGGCAAAAAAGGCGTACTGCACACGGCAGCCGCAGGCGGTATTTCGCGCGGTAAATTCGCGCGCAACTTATTGCGTGTTACTGATGGCAATCAGGGACCATATAAACTCGTGGGCGCAGCCGGAGAGACCTTCATCATCATCCTTGCCAACACCGAAGAGGTGTTCGTAAACGGCCAGAAAATGGAGCGCGGCGCTGACCGCGACTACATCATTGACTACAACCTGGGCGAGATAACCTTTATGCCGCGCCGCATTATTACTAAAGACCTTCGTGTTTATGTAGAGTTTGAATACACGGAGCAAACTTTTCTTCGCAGTACGGCTTTTGCCCATGCCGGTTATGCAGCTTCAAAAGGGAACGTTTACTTCAGTTTTTACAGCGAGCAGGACAGCAAAAACCAAAACCTTCAGCAATCGCTCAATGCAGCCCGGAAAAGTTTTTTGACTACGGTGGGCGATAGCATCCGAAATGCCTTTTACCCGGGCATCGACAGTGTGGCATTTGAACCCAACCGGGTGCTCTACGCATTGAAAGACACTTTCGTTTATCCGTATTATTTTGACAGCGTACTGGTTTACTCCACCCGACCAGAAGAAGCCAAATACGCAGCCACCTTTGCTTTTGTAGGAGAGGGAAAGGGAAATTACATACCGGCGCCCACCACCGCTAACGGGCGCGTTTATCAGTGGGTGGCTCCTGTATTTGACAGTGTACTTCAAACCACAATCAAACGCGGAAGTTATGAGCCGGTAATCCTGCTCATCACTCCAAAATACCAGCAGATGTGTGCGCTCGGGGGCGAATACCGTATCAGCGATAAGCATATACTCTCGGCTGAGGGCGCGCTCAGCAATAACGACCTGAACATGTACTCGCGCAAAGACGATAAAGACAACGCCGGCATCGCCACGCGCCTCACTTACCGCGGTGAAATTCCTACGCGCAAAGACACTGCCCAAAACACATTACAACAAATCCATATAGATGCACACTACGAATTTTTGCAGAGCCGGTTCATTACCATTGAGCGCTACCGGAATATTGAATTTGCCCGCGATTGGAACCTGAACCCCGATGCGCCTGCCGCTGACGAGCATCTGGCAATAACACAGTTACAGTATCGGTGGCGTAATTTAGGGTTTGTGTCGTGCCGCTTCAAAACATTTTTGCGCGGCAACGATTACCGCGGCTATGAGAACGGGTGGAGCGGCAACATTCGCAAAGGTCCGCTGCAAGTGACTTTTGTAAACAGCTACCTGCGGTCCGTAGCTGCCGAACGCACCGGAAATTACATTCGCCCTAAAGCAGACATTTCGTGGCTTCTGTCGAAAAAAAGCGGGTGGAGGTCGGGCATCATGTTTGACCACGAAGTTAACATGCTGCAAAACCGCGGAGAAGACACCCTGAGCGCTGTCAGTTTTCTGTGGCAAAATTACCGGTTGTATTTTCAAACTCCCGACACTGCGGTAAACCAGTACACTTTTGAGTACACAGCGCGTACCGAGCATCATCCCGAGGGATTAAGTTTTGAAAAACCGCATTTTCACGCGCATAATTTCACCGTTTCGGGACGCGTCAACACCCTGCAACAACAAACACTGCAATACACGCTCACCTACCGCTATGCCAAAGAGCGCGACTCTGTGAGCACTACGCTGCCCGAGCACTTTTATCTGGGGCGCATAGATTACCAAATTACTGCCCTGAAGGGTTTCCTGCGCTCCAACACATTGTATGAAATCGGCACGGGAAGACAACAAAAAACACAACTCGTGTATCAACTTTCGCCATCCAACACCGGTGATTACATCTGGCTGGGCGATATCAACGGCAATGGCGTGAAAGACATCAACGAATTTGGTATTAAATATTTTAATGATACGGCAAGTTATGTGCGCGTGTTTGTGGTCACACCCGAGTTTGTGCCCGTTAATACCAATCAGTTCAACCAGTCGCTACATATTCAGCCCGCAGCGTTGTGGAATAACGCGCGGGGGTTCAAAAAATTTCTCGGGCGATTCAGCGTTTTGATGTCTGTACAACTCAGCAAAAAAACCTTTATGACGCGCGCTAAAAATATAGCCGAGTACTTTAATCCGGTGCCGATGCGCGTGCAGGATGAGCAGCTTGTATCCACTGCCGTCAATAGCCGCAACTCCCTTTACTTTAACCGCATGGAGGCGCGCTACGGTGCACAGCTCGATGTAAACTACCTTCGCCAGCGCACCTTGCTCACCACCGGCTTTGAAGACCGTTACCAGCAGTCGCAAAGCATCCTCTGGCGGTGGAACATCCTTTCTTCGCTCAATGTGCAAACTACATACACGTATGGCGTAAAAGCCAATTCATCTGATTTTTTCAAAAATTTACGGTACCGCTTTACCCACCACGATGCCAACCTTACATGGATTTATCAATGGAAAACTAATTTGCGTTTTGATTTAAAATACGACTTCGCATACAAAGCAAACCCCACCGATACAGTGGGCACTCAAACCGGCATGGTACACAACTTTACGCTGCTATCGCGCTATAACCTGCAAAACAAAAGCATGCTGGATGGTTCGCTATCATTTGCCACCGTGCGCTATGACGACCGGAATTTCCCAAACGCCCAGTTGGAGTACGCTATGTTGGAAGGGTTACGTAGCGGTAACAATCTGGTTTGGCAGGCAAACTTTGCTCACAACCTTACCCCTAACATTCAACTCACCATCGGTTATGACGGCCGCATGACGGGCTTTGTGCGCGGTGTAAAAGAAACCCTGAATCCCATCCACACCGGCCGGGCAGAGTTGCGGGCGCTGTTTTGATTTTTCGTATAGAAAATATTGCTTCGTAAGCATGAAACAAATCACAACATTTGACGCATACCTGCGTGCGTACGAACAGAGCATAGCAGACCCGGAGGGTTTCTGGGCAGCAGTGGCTGAAGATTTTCAATGGCACAAGAAGTGGCACAAAGTACTCACGTGGAATTTTACAGAGCCGCGCGTGAGTTGGTTCGAGGGGGCGAAGTGCAATATAACGGAAAACTGCCTGGACCGCCACGCAGCCCGTAACCCGAATAGCGTAGCGATTATATGGGAGCCAAACAACCCTGCCGAACCATCGCTGCACATTACTTATCAGGATTTGATGCGGCGGGTGAACACATTCTGCCACGCATTAAAAAAAATCGGAATAAAAAAGGGCGATCGCGTATGTATTTACCTGCCGATGATACCCGAGGCAGCCGTAGCCATGCTCGCGTGTGCGCGTATCGGGGCAATACACTCGGTAGTGTTTGCCGGATTTTCTTCCGCTTCGCTTGCCGACCGAATCAAAGACAGCGGCTGCTGCTGCCTGATAACTGCCGATGCTTTCTGCCGAGGAGAGAAAAAAATTGAACTGAAAAAGATTGCTGACGAGGCGCTCGTACACACGCCCACCATCCAACACTGCATTGTATTCAATCGTTTGAATGAGCCGATAAACATGTTGCCCGGGCGCGATGTGTGGTGGCAGGAGTTGACAAATAACTGCCCCGATGAGTTCAGCGCAGAAATTATGGATGCCGAAGATCCGCTCTTTATCCTTTACACTTCAGGCAGTACCGGCAAACCCAAGGGTGTGCTTCACACCACGGCAGGATACATGATATACACAGCTTACACTTTTCTGAATGTGTTCAATTACCAACCTGGCGAAATATTTTTTTGTACGGCCGATGTGGGCTGGATAACCGGCCACAGCTATCTTCTTTACGGCGCGCTGCTAAACGGAGCCACCACCGTGATGTTTGAGGGTATCCCCACTTATCCTGACCATGGACGTCTGTGGGATATTACCGATAAACACCGGGTGAACATCCTTTACACTGCGCCTACTGCCATTCGCTCACTCGAAACATTCGGCACAGATATTTTTAAAACCAAAGACCTAAGCTCGCTGCGTGTGCTGGGGAGTGTGGGCGAGCCCATTAACGAAGACGCCTGGCGATGGTATCACACACACGTGGGCAAGAACCGGTGCGATATCGTAGATACCTGGTGGCAAACTGAAACCGGCGGCATACTCATTTCGCCCATTGCCACCGTTACTCCGCTCAAGCCCGCTTATGCCACATTGCCCTTGCCGGGTGTACAACCGGTAGTCGTGGATGAACAAGGCAAGGAGCTCACCGGCAGCCCGGCAGAAGGAAACCTCTGCATCAAATTTCCCTGGCCCGGCATGGCGCGCACTGTGTATGGAAACCACGAGCGCTTTCGGCAAACCTATTTCAGCACATACCCCAATCTGTACTTTACAGGCGATGGATGCCGCCGCGATGCCGAAGGTTACTATCGTATTACTGGCAGGGTTGATGATGTGATAAACGTATCAGGCCACCGCATTGGCACGGGTGAGGTGGAAAATGCCATTAACGAACATCCCGATGTGGTTGAAAGCGCCGTAGTCGGTTATCCGCACGAGGTAAAAGGACAAGCGCTGTATGCTTTTGTGATTTGCACGCAAAAAATTCCGGACACTGAAAAATTTGGAGCTGAGGTACGCGAGGTGGTGGCTAAAAAAATAGGGGCATTTGCAAAGCCCGATAAAATTCAGATAGTGCCCGGCCTGCCCAAAACGCGCAGCGGAAAAATTATGCGCAGAATTCTCCGCAAAATTGCCGAAGGCGATACCACTAACTTGGGCGATACTACTACACTGCTTGACCCGTCTGTGGTAGAGGCCATCATAGCCGGCAGCCGTTAAATGGTTGAACTAACAGCAATTTATCACAGTGAATATGTGCCTACATCCGCTCCGAATGCTTCTAAAACTTTCCGTAACTGCGCATTGAAAGTAGGCGCTGTGGTGTTACTTACGGATTCTGAATTTCTTACCACAAGGTTCACTAAGGTTACACGGTGGGCACGGAGGGGTTTTGTGCACTTTGTGTATTCTTTGTGTCCTTTGTGGTTAAATCCCATCATTGCTTTAATTCATTTTTTTACCACAAGGTTCACTAAGGTTACACGGTGGGCACGGAGGGGTTTTGTGCACTTTGTGTATTCCTTGTGTCCTTTG
>JANWXI010000086.1:11541-13990 GCA_025057415.1 Chitinophagales bacterium | reverse complement strand
TTAGTTTTCAACATCTTGTATCAGATAATCTCTAATGACGGTCATTAGAAATTTGTACCGAATGACAATTTTGGGTTGAATAATAGGATTAAGTCCTTACACAAAACCATAAAAAAACTATGTTTACCGCATGAGCGCACCCATTGATACAGCCCTCACCCGCATGTTGGGGATTGACTACCCGATTATCATGGCGCCCATGTTTTTGGTAAGCAATGCCCGCATGGTGATAGAAGCCGCCCGCGCGGGCATTACCGGCGCAATACCCGCCTTAAATTACCGCACGGACGCAGAGTTTCGCAAAGCGCTGGCAGAAATAAAAGATGCCACCGACAAACCTTTTGGAATTAACCTCATAACCAACAAATCCAACATTCGCCTCCGCGAGCAACTGAATACCTGCAAAGAATACAGAGTGCCGTTTATCATCACATCGCTCGGCTCTCCACAACAGGTAATTGAAGAATGTAAACCCCTTGGCATGAAAGTTTTTTGCGATGTGATTGATTTGGAATACGCCAAAAAGGTAGAAGCCATGCAGCCCGATGCGCTGATTGCCGTCAACAATCAGGCGGGCGGTCACGCAGGGCATTTATCGCCTCAGGAGCTAATCAGCACATTAGTAACCCACTGCCGTTTACCTGTTATTTCAGCCGGTGGGGTGGGGCATGGCTCCCAAATGAAAACCATGCTCGACTACGGCGCCTGTGGTATTTCGGTTGGCAGTCCGTTCATAGCCAGTGTGGAGAGTCCCGTTTCTCACGAATACAAAATGGCTTGTGTAAACTATGGCGCCAAAGACATCGTAATGACCACCAAACTCTCCGGCACTCCCTGCACCGTTATCAATACCGACTACGTAAAAAAAATCGGCACGGAGCAAAACTGGTTGGAGCGAATACTCAATCGCAACAAACGCTTAAAAAAGTGGGCGAAAATGCTGACCTTCTACAAAGGCATGAAAATGCTCGAGCGGGCGGCTTTCAGCGCCACTTATCAGACCCTTTGGTGTGCCGGGCCCTCTATAGAGTATGTAAAATCCATCCGGCCGGTGCGCGAAATTGCCGAAACGCTTGTACGGGAGTACTATGAAAGCATTTCAGCCGAAATAACAATTTAAAAAATAAATATATATGAAAAACTTTTTGATGGTTACCGCCGCTTTTATGCTGATGTGCCTGTCTTTTTCGTGCCGTAAAATTCAGGAAGGCATGATTATAAAAGGTTTGTGGACTTTGGAAGGATTTTACGTAGATACCTTCTCCAAAAATATGATGGAGATATTTTTACCTTATTATAATACCGGTAACGGCTGTTGCCGCTACAAAATAGATTTTCAGGATGATGACCTGGTTACCGGATATTACTTTACGCACGATACCCTCAACTACCTGGTAGCTGGCACCTGGAAACTGATTAAGTACAACAAGATATACGTAAAATTAGATAATTACGTTGACGGAGAGTTTACGATTGAAAAAATCGGCAACAAGCGGTACGAGATGATAAGCGATTCCAACCGCATAAAAGCATTTGAGGTCATTATGCCGCATCTTGACACTGCCTATACCCGGATTGTCGCCAGGCGAAACTAATCGGCTCGGTCTTCGCGCTCATAAGTTTGCACCTCATCGTAAAAATACTCGAGTTTAATACCCGCCTCCAGAAACATCTGCTCGGTTTCTGCACCGGCGTGGTATTTACGCTGGCATACTACCCGTTTAATACCGCAGTTAATGATTAACATGGCGCATACGCGGCAAGGAGTCATGCGGCAGTAAAGCGTGGCGCCTTCCAAACTAACGCCCCGGCGGGCGGCCTGGCAAATGGCGTTTTGCTCAGCATGTACCGTACGCATGCAATGCTCGGTAACACTGCCGTCTTCATGAACTACTTTTTTCAACTGATGCCCTACATCATCGCAATGGGGTAAACCTACCGGAGAGCCAACATAACCCGTAACAAGCAGGTGATTGTCGCGCGCAATGACACAACCGCTGCGTCCCCTGCCGCAGGTGGCGCGTTTGCTAATGGCATCCATCACTTCCATAAAGTATTCATCCCAGGTGGGGCGTTTGTAGGGAGGTTCTTTTTTGTGGCTCATTATATTCAGAAAGTTTTTAAATGTAATTATTGATATGTAAGTCACTCATGTGTTTTTCGCAGTTGTTGCAAGGCATCGTCTATTTGTTCAAATAGTCCGTTGAATCCGTCATCGTTGTTAAAGTGATAATCTGCCATACGCATGCAGGCAGCCAGATTTTGCTTGTGGGGGTCGGTGTTATTCATTTCGCGCGCTTCGTTTTCCAGAAAAGTTTCGTAACTGATGTGGTCTGTTTCGCTGCCGCGCCTGAGGATGCGTTCGTAGCGCAACCTTGGGTCTGCATCCACGGCAAACAGCACGAAATCTCCGGCGGCACGCAGGGCCTCCACTTCCCCTACGGTGCGA
>JANWXI010000086.1:0-11185 GCA_025057415.1 Chitinophagales bacterium | reverse complement strand
GGTTTTGCTCCATGAAGTTTCGTTATGCCGGTTTACTGGTAGCGATTGCGGGTTTTGCTTTGCTATATACATTTAACCGAAGCGCGCTGGAATTTGTAGCACAAGAATCGTTTGCACTTAACCCGGTAGGTAATTCGGGATGGGAGTGCTCCTCTATACTGAAGCTCCACAACCCAAACTTACTCTCGGCTACTCTCGTATCTATCGAAGAAGCATACCGAATAAACGGTACGGAAATTGCTATACTTAACCACGAGATGAACCAAACACTGCCCGGTCAAAAAACAAGCCGATTTCCCGTTTCGGTGCGGTTTGCCCGTGGCGATATACCGTTTGATTCCATCGCATTACTTTCCGTTACCGGTAAAGTACACTATCGTAGCATGTTCCGCGAAGGAAACCTTACTATTCAAATTGATACCGCTATAAAACTATAACACATGAGTAAAGTATTCGCTTTGTCTGTTGTCGCTTGTTTGGCACTTACCCTCAGTAGTTGCAAGCTGCAAGAGCCCACTTTCAAAAACCTGCAAAGTGTAAAAATAGAGCGGCTTGGCGGTGCAGGTTTCAAAGCCGGTGGCGAAGCAGTATTTTACAACCCCAACCGGTTTCGGGTTAAAATTACTGACTTAAATATTGACGTGAACATGGATAACCGTACGATTGGCTCTATAGGTGAAAAAGACGATGTCATTATCCGTCCTCGCAGTGAGTTTGTCGTGCCGTTTGGCTTCACATTTAACCCCGAAGGAGGACTGCTGGATAACCTGAAAAGCGCTATGAACATCGTAACCGGTAAGGGAGCAACACTTTCGCTCAACGGCAATATTCGCTTTAAGTGGCTGGCTTTCTCTAAACAAGTCCCCATCAAATACCAGCAGCAGTTCAAGTTGTCTGATATCTGGCAGGGTAAGTAATAATTCGCTCTGTTTGCCACACAACACGAATATCACACGTGACGTGCTGAAATGGATAAGTTAGTACCGTTTGCGAAAATGCACTGCAAAACAGCCCGAATGGTGATGTTGCTGAACCCGCCCTAAGATTTCAGGTAAGTTTGATTTTGTGGCGCGTTGCGCTGCAACCATTCATCGGCCATACGCAACACTTCCTCGCTTTGCCATTTGTGTGCTATTCCCTCTATGCGCATAATTTCATCCAGCAACTCATTTTGTTTCTCGGCACGTATTTTCGCCTCGTGGTAACTAAGGTGGCTGAAGGTAACCATACTGTAGTGGGTCATAAACCTGTCAGGAAATGCTTCTGCTATGCGTCTTTCAATTTTCAGGCGCAACTGAAAATCCTCCCTTCCGCTGAGGTCGCGCATTTCAATGTAATTTTGCAGCGCTAATTCCAATATGGCATCGCCATTGGGCTTGCGTATTTTCTGAAACTGCTCCAGGGTCTTGTCCCAATCCTCGCGATGCAAGTCAAGAAGATTGTCAAGCTCATAAACATCTTCAAAGCCGCAATTCATGCCTTGCCCGTAAAACGGCACAATGGCATGTGCCGCATCGCCTATCAGGCAGGTATTTTTATAGCGCCACGGATAACAGCGTATCGTCACTAACGAAGAGGTGGGATTTTTAAAAAATGTTTCGGTAAGGTCGGGCATTAACGCAAGTGCATCCGGAAAGAATTTTTCAAAAAATCTGTTTACCGAACTTTCATCGTGCAATTCGGCAAATGAGTTTTCGCCCTCCAGGTTATTAAATAATGTAACGGTAAAGCTGCCGTCGGTATTCGGCAAAGCGATAAGCATGAAACCTCCGCGCGGCCATATATGCAGTGCATTTTTTTCGAGCAAATGCTCACCGCCGGGGCCGGGCGAAATGTGTAACTCTTTGTAAGCGTAATGCTCGTGTTGCTGGTGTAAGTTGTAGTTGGGCGTAATCTGCATCAGGTAACGGACCTGGCTGTATGCTCCGTCGCTGCCAAAAATTACATCACCGGTAACAGAAATTTTTTCGCGGGTTGAAAGATTTTCAAAATAAACAGTATTAGTATCAAAATCCAGATTCGTACAACGGTGGTCGAAGTAAAAATCTACATCCGGGAAACGGTCAGCTTCTTCAACCATCAGGCGGTTTAGCTCCCCCCGGCTAATGGAATAAATGGCTTGCCCCTCTTTGCCGTACGGTAAAAACTGCGTTTGTCCCTTCACATCATGAATCAGCCGGCCGTACATAGGAATGGCGATAGGCGCAACCTTTTCATATATTCCGATTTTTTTTAATGCTTTAATTCCCCGGTGACTTAAAGCTAGGTTTATGGAACGCCCCCCTGAGTACCCAGCCACACGCATATCAGCTCTGCGTTCATACACTTTAACCCGGTAACCGCGGCGGCTCATATAGCATGCCAGCAGTGAACCCACCAATCCCGCGCCAACAATGATGATTTGCTTGCTCATGCGCGTAAAATTGAAAAAACTATCTACAAAACCTTAAGGATACAGCGCAAAACCACAAGCTAAAACAAAGTGCGGCACTCTTGCTTCAGGATGCTGAGCGCCTGCTCGGTGGGCAGGGGTGTATTGGCGCGTTCTATCCCGTTTGCCAATGCATGAATGAATACCCCTGCAGAGGCATCGCTGGGCATTTGGTTGCCTACCATGTTGATGTACTTCAGAATTTCCTCTTTGGCGGCCACAATGAGTTGCCAGGTTTCATCGCCCACGTAAATCTGTTGCGAAAGGTTATGCTCAAATTCTTCGCGGATGTTCTTTATCATGGCATATTGCAGTTCTGTGGCGAGCATATCAGGGGTGCGCACCCGTGTTACCACACTTAACGGGTGAATACGCTCCAGCAGCAAGGCAAGCCGCTCGTACGCCTGCAAACGCAACAGGGTTATTTCTTTATCGCGCTGCAGCTTAAGTGCAACCGCTTTGGTTGCTGCTCTGTGGTTTAAATAGCGGGTGATAAGCAGGTACGCGGTCACAAACACTATCAGAGCAGGCAGTGTGTATTTCAGTATTTCTGTAAACTGCGATAAAATTTCCACGCTCAATTTTAATAATAACGCGCGAATACATCTGATTTTTTTTAAGTACAGAGTTAATACGTTTTTAAATCACTTCCCCGATACCTTTCATACTCAAATCCTCCATACGGATAAAATCTTTTCGGAATGATAAGAATACGCCTTCGCTATGTGTGCATGCAATAAAGTATGTAAGCTATTAACCGAAAAACCAAAAAACTTTGTAAATGCGATGGTTACACACCAAGGTATAACTTGAATTTCTATGAGAACAAGAAAAGAAAATCCATTTCAGTAGGGGAACCCGTAAATACATAAAACAATACGCGCACGCCTCTTGCAAGACATGCGCGTATGTAATAAGCTGCGGATACTTTCTTCTACGATATGCTCATTTGGATTTTTTTCTGGATGTCGGCTACTGCCTCGCGAAACTCCTGGTCTGTATCAATGAGGTTTTGCACGGCCTGGCAGGAGTGGATAACCGTACTGTGGTCGCGTCCGCCAAAATGCTTGCCGATGACCTTGAGGGAGTTTTTTGTGTAGTTTTTAGCGAGAAACATAGAGAGCTGCCGCGCCTGAACGATGGAGCGCTTGCGGGTCTTCTCGCGCAGCATATCTACCGGTACATTAAAGTAATCGCACACGGTTTTTTGGATGTAATCTATGCTCACCTCGCGCGAGATGCTCTTGACAAAGTTTTTAATGATGCGCTTGGCGAGGTCAAGGTCAACTTCTTTTTTGTTAAGAGATGCCTGAGCCAGCAAGGCGATGAGGGCTGCTTCCAACTCGCGTATATTAGTATTAATGTTGTAAGCTACAAACTCTACTACTTCGCGGGGCAGTTCTATTCCGTCGGCATACATCTTCTTTTCCAGGATTGCAATGCGGGTCTCAAAATCAGGTACCTGCAAGTCAGCGCTCAAGCCCCATTTGAAGCGCGAGAGAAGGCGCTCTTCCATCCCCTCCAGGTCGCGCGGGGCGCGGTCAGAAGTGAGCACCAGTTGTTTGCCGTTTTGATGCAGGTGATTGAATATATGGAAGAAGATGTCCTGGGTTTTTTCTTTGTTACCGAAGAAGTGAATATCGTCCACAATCAATACATCAATTAATTGATAAAAGTGGACAAAGTCATTTACAGAGTTGTTTTTTACGGCATCAAAAAACTGGTTGGTAAATTTTTCACTGGCTACATAGAGAACGGTTTTGTTCGGGAAGTTTTGCTTCACTTCATTGCCGATGGCCTGCGCCAGGTGCGATTTTCCGAGCCCCACACCGCCGTAAATGACGAGCGGGTTAAATGCCGTACCGCCGGGTTTCTGCGCCACGGCGTAACCGGCGCTGCGCGCCAGGCGGTTGCAATCGCCCTCTACGAAAGAGTCAAAATTATAGTTGGGGTTAAGTTGTGAGTCAATGTTAATTTTTTTAAGCCCCGGGATAACAAACGGGTTCTTGATCTGCTGCCCGGTCATAAAATAAGGAAAACTCACCTCGGGGTTCTCGGAGTTCCCGCTGTTGTAGTTTGGATAATCCACTGTAGAGGGGGCGGCACCGTTTGAAGAGTTCTCCACCACGATACGGTACTCGAGGCGGGCGTTACTGCCCAACTCACGCTTGACGGTTTTGCGGAGCAGCGACACGTAGTGTTCTTCTAACCACTCGTAAAAAAACTGTGAAGGTACTTGAATGGTGAGTACGTTACCCTTAAGCTCTACAGGTTTTATCGGTTCAAACCACGTTTTGAAACTTTGCGCGCTCACATTATCCTTAATAATTTCCAGACAGTTGTTCCAAACGGTTAAAGCCGATTTTTCCTTCATGCTCACGATGTCTTTTAAGGGTTGAGAAAAAAAAGTTTCGTAGTATATTCGAAACGTGACGTGAAATTGAAGAATTGAAATGAGAGAAAAAAATTTTTTTGCCCTTGATTTTTAAAAAAATTTTTCTTGTGGAAAAACATAAGAAAATTTTCGGGATTCAGTTTCGGAAAATCAAAAAATATTTTATTGCAGTTCAGAAGACCTTATCAGTACGGGCGCTTCCGGAAGCAATTTTTTGCGGTTTTCTCTCTCAAAGTAAAAGTCAATCCGACCCAGGTATATCCCCGCCCAACCCACCTGATTGATGATTACCTTCTTTCCAGAAGCATTGGCGTACTCCTCGGGGTGATGAAGAAATGTATGCGTGTGTCCTCCGAGTATTAAATCAATATTCTCGCTGCGGTAAGCTAAATCCATGTCACTTACTTTTTTATCATCGTACTTATAGCCAAGGTGTGAAAGACAGATGACCAGATGGCAACGGTAGTCGTGGCGAAGCATGGCGGCCGTGCGGTTCGCACAGGCGATGGGATCATTATAACGTACCCCCTCAAAAAGTTTTGGCGGTACCAGTCCCTGCAGTTCTATCCCCACACCAAAAACTCCTATGCGCACTCCGTCTAGCAAAAATACGCGGTGGGTTTCAATTTTTCCCTGAAGAGCCGTATCCGTAAAATCGTAATTGCAATTTAAAAACGGGAAACGCGCGCGCGGCAATTGTTTTGCCAAGCCCTCTACACCGGCATCAAAATCGTGGTTGCCGAGTGTGGAAGCAGCATAGCCCATTTCACTCATTAGCATAAACTCCAGCTCTCCTTTATATTTATTAAAGTACGGAGTACCCTGCCAGATGTCTCCGCTGTCCAGTAACAGTACGTTTTTCTCCTGTGAGCGAATGTTGTTAATCACGGCAGCCCTCTCGGCAAAGCCGCCCAGCCCCTGGTACTTACCCCCGTCCATCGGAAACGGCTCAATGCGCGAGTGCTGGTCGTTGGTGTGTAGAATAGTGATCTTTTTTACATCCCCACGAGCGAGCGCCTCATAAGGAAATGCCCCGGCTGCCAGCAGTACGCTTCCGGTAATTGCCTTTTGCAAAAACTTTCTGCGCTTCATTGTAATTAATCTGAAGGGCGTTTTCTTACAAATACATCAAGTATCTTCAATTTAAAAATATAAGCCCGTTGTAAGTCAAAGCGCCACATGTTTCAGGGTGAAAATACTCTCTTACTAATTAAATCAAAATTCATTCCAAATATTTTTTCAATACACGACAGTGCCTGATTATTCATATAAATACAGCATTCCGCAGAAGTGGTATCGCGATGTTGTCATCGGTCATTCAAAGCAAGGGTTATGTTAAGCATGCCATTATACACTGTCAACTTGCTGTATTTCTTTGCATCTCTGCGCTATTATTGCCACACAAACAGTAACAATGAGCTTTCTGTCATTGTCAACTTCTGAACTTGCTGTCCCCAAGCTTCATGAGTATCTTTTAAGTGCCGTGGCGCCTCGCCCCATTGCTTTTGTCTCAACCCTTGATAAAGAGGGGCGTAACAACCTCGCCCCTTTTTCGTTTTTCAATGTATTCGGAGCTAATCCTCCCACTTTGATTTTCTCTCCGGCGCGTAGCGGGCGTACGGGCGCCACAAAAAACACCCACGACAACGTACTGGAGATCCCCGAATGTGTGGTCAACATAGCGCACTATGAAATTTTATACCAAATGAATTTAGCCGCACACATGTTTGCAAAAGGCATAGATGAATTTGCCAAAAGCGGCCTTACAAAGTTACAGAGCGTTACGGTGCGACCACCCCGTGTGGCAGAGTGCTTTGTGCAAATGGAATGTAAGGTGAAAAATGTGATAGAAACGGGTCAGGGAGGCGGAGCCGGCAACCTGATTATTTGCGAAGTAACCATGCTCCATATTCATAAGCACGTATTGGATGGCGAAGGGAGTATAGACCCTTTTAAAATGAACTACATTGCGCGCATGGGCAAGCAGTACTGGTGCCGGGTGAGAGCTGAAAATATCATCACGGTGCCCCCTTTTAAAATGGGAGATGAACTGGGTATCGGGTGGGACGCGCTTCCGACAAGCATCACTCGCTCAAAATACCTCACTGCCAACGATGTGGCACAAGTGGCTGCGCTGCACGCTTTCCCCACGCAGGAGTCGCTTGCAGAACTGCGCGAAGCAGATTTTGTGAAGGAAATCTTCGCGACACACTCTAATCACCCGCAGGAATTGCTAAAGGCATTGCACCTCAGAGCCAAAACCGAAATTGAGCGGGGCAGTTTAATGCTGGCTTTTAAACTGCTGATGATTGCTGATAAAGTTGAAATTAATCTTCATTGATGCCATACGTTCCTTTATTTGTTGTTAAAAGTTTGCTGCGGCGTTTTAAGGAGCGCGCAGATGTATCAAATCCCCAGCGTGCGCGCAGAGGTTTTGAAAAGTTAGTATCCCGATGGAACACACCTTTGCGCGGCTTCGATTACCTGCCTGAAAATGCCGATGGTATTCCCGGAGAGTGGATCATTCCCGCCGGTGCCGAAAAATCTGTGGTGCTTCTTTATTTTCACGGAGGCGGATACTTTTCGGGCAGTTTTGTAACCCATCGGGCGCTTGTATCGCACATCGCAAAACTCGCCAATGTCGCTGCCCTCAATGTAAATTACCGCCTGGCGCCCGAGCACCCTTATCCTGCCGCTATTGAGGATTGTGTGCGGGTATATCAATGGTTGATGCGCGAAAAAAATTACGCTCCGCAGCAAATTGTACTGGGAGGGGATAGCGCCGGCGGAGGGTGTGTTATTAACACTCTGGTCTGGCTTCGCGACCACAACATGCCCCTTCCCCGATGTGCTTTTGCGCTTTCGCCCTGGTTAGATATGACGTTGAGTGGTGAAAGTTACCAAACAAAAAAAGATATTGACCCGATGCTGAGGGCAGAAGCCATGCCCATGGTGCGCGATTTTTACCTGCAGGGAGCAGACCCGAAATCTCCCTACGCTTCACCGATATTTCACCCGTTGCACGGTTTGCCTCCTCTTTACATTCAGGTGGGCGAGGAGGAAATTCTGCTCAGCGACTCTGCTACGTTTGCCAACAAGGCAAAGGCAGAGGGTTCTCCGGTGGAACTGGAAATTTTCCCCAAAATGTTTCATGTGTTCAACGCATTTTGGCGTTTGCTGCCCAAAGCGCGCGAGGCAAACAAGAAAATAGCGAGGTTTATCAGACAAAATCTGGCGCGTTAATTTGCCATGGCTAAATATAATCAACCGCCTAATCGCTAAAGCAACCGATTATAGTTAAACCTCGCCCGGGATAAACATGCATAGCGAAAAACTATATGAGTTGTTGGAGCGCAAGTATCGCGCGTATAACCGACCCGAGTTCATCGAACACGACCCCATCAGCATCCCCCACCTTTTCACAAAAAAACAAGATATTGAAATCATCGGATTTTGGACAGCCATGCTCGCCTGGGGCAATCGCAAAACTATCATAGAATCGGGCAAACGCCTCGCAGCGCTGATGGACAATGCCCCGCATGATTTTGTGCTGAACCACCGTGCGAGCGAATTGAAGAGATTTTTATCCTTCAAACACCGCACTTTCAACGCTACAGATGCGTTATATTTCATCGCATTTTTCAAACATCACTACACAAATTACAACAGTTTGGAAGATGCTTTCATACGCCAGGGCAGCGTTTACTCTCCTGCCGAGGCGATAGCGGGGTTTCACGAGTACTTCTTTTCACTGGAATGTGCCCCCGACCGTACGCGAAAACACATCGCCACCCCGCTGCGCCGCTCTACCTGCAAACGCATCAATATGTTTTTAAGGTGGATGGTCCGAAAGGACAAACAGGGAGTTGACTTCGGGTTGTGGAGTAAAATAAAACCTGCGCAACTGCTTATGCCATTGGATGTGCACGTAGAACGAACTGCCCGCCGGCTTGGTCTGCTTAAGCGCAGGCAAACCGACTGGCAGGCAGTACTGGAACTAACCGAAAACTTGCGGAAATTTGACCCTGCAGACCCTGTGAAGTACGACTACGCCCTTTTCGGTATAAGCGTATTGGAAAAGAACCCGATTTAGCTGTATATTTAAAGCTGTAATGTTGCCTGCCAACCTTCTGGAAACCCTCGATATCAATCCTGACGTTGCTGAAAAGTGCCGGGATGAGCAAGAGAAATTTCGCATCCTGCGCGATTTGCTCATAGAACGCATCCGCCACCTCATTCATCACGACATTGAAAAACTACGTTGGATATTGTATCGGGTAGATGTAGATGAAAAAAAATTAAGCAATGTTTTACATCAAACAGACCAGGATGTTGCCACTGCCATTGCCGACCTCATCCTTGCCCGGCAAATAGAAAAGTTTGAGCATCGCAGAAAAGATACGGCACAACACAGCGACTGGGATTTTGATGTGTAACTACCGATACTCAAATGTTAGCATACAACGGTTGGTGATTTTGAAAGTAACAGGGTATGAAACTGCTATTATCCCCATGATGTAAAATCCATCATAATTTGCGCTGTACCGGTTCCACCGGAAAACGTATTATCTTTTTATTCAATATATATTTTTCTGACAATAGTTTGTTCGTCTTGTAACTGGATTTTCAAAAGATATAGCCCGGGGGTTACAGCGCTCAGATTTATATTGCAACTCGCAGCGGGTTCTGCCAACGGGTGCGATAGGACCTTGGCTCCGGTAATATGCAACAATTCTACACTGTGCAGCGCGCTGCCTTCAATGTTTACACGGCAGTGGCCGCTCGCAGGATTGGGATATACTTCACATACGGTGTAGTCCGTTTCCTTGACCGATAGGGGAAATTCCGCGCAAACCATCGGATAGAGAAAGTTGCGCACGATAGTATCAATTTCAGCGCAGAGAGTAAGAGAAGTGTCCCAGGGTGTATGGTCGTAGTTGTAGTACGTTTTTAGTTGATGATATATGCCGCGGTTGGTGAGGGCGGTATCTATGGACCCGGAGCCATACAAGGTGATAAGCGTAAAATTATCATAGGGCGGCAGGCGGTAAACCTGATCATAATAATAGGGTACGGTGCGGTCTTTGTCACCGTGTATCAGCAACATGGGTTCTTCATTTTGCCCGATCCACCAGGTGCGGTTGATGCCTCCTGCCATGGGTATGGCAGCTTTTATAGCCGATGAATAGCCGGGGTTCCCGGCATCGCCCTCCAAACCTCCGTGCGCCAACACGCTATCCATGATTACCGAAGGTACTTCACTTAACTGGTCGAGATAGGCATAGTGAATACTCAATACGGCTCCTGCTGAACTACCACCCAGAAAAATAAAGTTGCTGTCAACCCTGAACTGGTGGGTCGTTACGGCATCTTTCACAAAATACCGTACGGCTGCTTTGGCATCGTATATGGCATTAAGTACGGTGTGCATCATGTGCACAGAGTCGAGCAGGAAATAAGCGGGCGTTAGCCGGTATTGAATGGAAGCCGTTACAAAACCGCGCCGTGCAAAAGTGCGGCACAATACGTTCACCACCTGATCGGTATGTTTATCACCTGAGTTAAACCCTCCACCATGTGCCAACATAAGCAGGGGCCGGCGGGGAGCGCCATCGTTTTTAGGCACAAAAACATCCATTTTGTTAAAAACCGAACGTACATCCGTGTATGTAACCTCTATGCTGTCAATATCATATATCTGATCATAAAAGCGGTTGGCTTGTGTACACTGTGACGATACGACTTTGGTGGCTGCAAATGCAATTATTAAAGTAAAGATGTACAACTTCATGTATGATTTTTTACGCGCCTGCAAATTAAAACCGGAAACGGTTACAAAGACGCTGCAGAGTAAAAAATATTTTTCATATCCGTATGATTTAAGAAAGGAGTACCGTTTTTGAAAAATACACAATTAATGTAAAATGTTTTTACTCCAAAAACTTAAAACACCACGGCACGACCAATTGCCCACCCAAATTATTCTCTGTATTATGGGGTGCCCCCGCTGCGGCGCTCCGCATGGCTACGCGCAGCAGCGGGGTCGGGCTGGCTACGGGGTACGCTTTCGCTCCCGCCCCGCCCGCGTTTTGCTTGTTTTTCAATGGTGCGGGCGTGGCCGCTTCGCTCCGCTCGCGCCCTACGCATCCCTCACCCGAGCAAGCGCTCCGGCAACTCATTTATAGCGCAGAGCAGCACAGGCGAGTTGATGTGGCAATGATTTGTATAAAGAATAAAACTAATGTTTTTAGTGGATATTTCGGGGCGCGCGCCCCAAAATATCCATCGAACCAATCACCACAGCAACTACCCAGCGAGCCGCCGCCGGCCGCTCGCAGGGCGACGCCACAAAGAATCCC
>JANWXI010000085.1 GCA_025057415.1 Chitinophagales bacterium | reverse complement strand
TCACTACTTCGCCAATACCGGCTTTGACGGTACGAGTGATTTGCCCGCTCTGCGGAGCTAAGACATAATAAAATTCATTCCTTATAGCATAACTGGAAAACAAGTTTTCCAGCTTGGCTATTTCCCCCTCGCCTGTAGTAACCATGCTGAGTGTGGCGAATTTCTCTGACTCGGCTTTGGCTATTTTTTCGCTGTACTCGCGCTCGGTTTGGGTGAGTTCTATGCGGGCATTCAATAAATCGTTTTTGGCGTTGATGAACTTATTTTCAGCAATAGTGCGTTTTGCTTCGGCATTTTGCAGCGCCTGCTTGCGTTGCTCTAACTCAGTGAGCGATTTGAGGCCGGCATCGTACAATTCTTTTTGTCGTCTGTACTGGTCGGTAGCGATGTTGAGTTCTGTTTTGGCTGCCTCAAGGGCCATGCTGTCACTTTGTACAATGAGTTGCGCCTGTTGTATTTTGTTGCGTAGTTGCTCCAACTTGAGGTCGCGCGCCTGCACTAAAGCGATGATTTGGTTTTCAATAGCCACCACCTTATCACGGTAAAAGTCCACAGTTTTTTCTTTGGCTTTGATTTGTTCATCGGTTCGTTGAAGTAATTCGGGGTCCAGATACTCTGCTTTTACCTCTGATAATCGAAGGATGGTGTCGCCTTTTTTCACCATGTCGCCTTCTTTCACGTACCACTTCTCTATACGGCCGGCAATGATGCTGTTAAGTTCTTGCGGGCGCTGTTCGGGCATGCGCGTAGTGATGATGCCCGGCGCCTGGATGTTTTGTGTCCAGGGTAATAACATAAGGATGATAAATAGCACTAGCATCAGTGTCAACCACTTACGGGTTTTGTTTTCGGTGCCCTGTTCAAACGCTTTCCGAAAGGACTCGTACTCGCTCCTCAAACCGTGGTCATCCAAATCATAATTTTCCATCCACATAACGTAAACCGTTTATAAGCTGAGTAATTTAAACATGCGTTTGTAAGATGAGGTGGCGCGCACCTCTTCAAAACTGCCCACAGCGCTCACCGTTCCGTTTTCCAACAGGATGATTTTATTGCAGCGCGAAGCAAAAAGTTCATCGTTGGTAATGGCGATGAGGGTGGTTTTACAACTTTCACCGGTCAGATAGTTGATCATATTCTCCTGCTCGGCAAGTTCCAGACCGCTCCAGCAATCTTCAAGTAGTAATAGTTTTGGTTTGGTCAGAAGTGCACGGGTGAGCAGTATTTTGTTTACCACGTTGCGCGGTAACTTTTTACCTGCCGAGTCGATATTAGCATAAAGCCCCTCACGCAAGCTCTGTATGTAGGGTAGTAAGCCGGTGTGGGAGGCAGTTTCAAAAATGAATTGATGCGTGATGGTTTCATCGCCTAAGGTAAGGTTCTCCAGCAAGGTGCCCGAGAATAAATCGGCACTGGCTAGGTAAACGCCAATCTCCTGACGCAGCAATTTCAGGTCATAATTTCCGATAGGGTACTCGTTAATGAGAAGTTTACCCTCAAAATTCATGTATGCGCCGGTGAGCAGACGCAGCAGTGTGGTTTTTCCTGAGCCCTGTGTGCCGAATATACAAACCTTTTCACCCGCGTTAATTTCAAAATTTATGTCGTGTAAAATTAGTTTGTCGCCATCGGAATAGCGGTAACTCAGATTTTCTGCCCGCACGCTCAACCCTTCTGTCTGGCAAACTTCCAGAATATTCAGTCCTCCGGTGCGTTCCATGGGTTTATCCAGCAGATAATTCACTTTTTCCAACGATGTAAGCATGTCATACACTACATCCAAACTGCCGATGAGTTTTTCGATACTGTTGAGCAACAAAAGGATAACAATTTCAGAGGCGATAAACTGACCAAGGTTTATCTGTTGCTCTATCACCAGTACACTACCCATAATGAGCAGCGCAGCAGTGATAGCTATTTTGAAGAATACAAACGCCCAGTATTGAAAGATCAAAACGTTAAAGTGCTCTCGCCGGGCATCGAGGTAACCGCTCACTAAACGATCGGCCCTGCGAATGGGGTAATCTGTCATGCCCATGAACTTGATGATTTTGACTGTGCGCGCCACTTCTTCTAACCAATATCCTACTTCGTACTTATAGTCCGATTCGGCAAGCGAGGTGCGAATTCCCCGATTGTAGCTGAGCCATATAATCATGATTACCACGAAAATCAGGAGCAAGCCCAAAAACAGGAACCATGCGTTATAAAACGAAAGCAACGCAACTCCAAAAATGATTTGTACGATGGCAGCCGGAAAGTCCAACAGAACTTTCGATAGGCCCTTTTGCAGCGATGCGGTGTCAAAAAAACGGTTTACAAGCTCGGGCAGGTAGTAGTCGTCCACCGAAATCAGGTCAATGCGCGGAATTTTGTAAGCGAACTGCATGCTGAACCGGGTAAAAATTCTACGCTGAATGCGTTCGTTTACGCGCATTTGCAGAATTTCGAGCCACCCGTTCAGAAACACACCTGCCAATACCACCCCGATGAGCACCACCAGCGATGTGGATACCAGCCCGCCAAAGAGCAGGTTAATGATGCTCTGTATGCCGAGCGGTAAACTCAGGTAAATAAGACCGCTAAGCCCTGAGAAAAAGTAGATAGTTACAATTTCTTTTTTCTCTAAAGCCAGTAAACTAAAGAATCGCCTGATGGGCGAAGGAAAGTTGCTCATAAAAAATTTTTTTTGATTGAAACACCCTAATCCCCGGCGGCTTTATATGGCGGGGAAAATAGTCATATTCGGGTATCAGGCGGAGGAGTAGGTAGAGATTTGGAATGTTTACAAACAGTGGCTGTTTGTATTTGTTGACAGTATTTTAAGTGAAGCGCAACTTGAAACGTAAAGCTACTGTGATTAAACCATTCGCCTTCTTTATCTGATTTAACTTTGTGATATCCTTCTTTTTCACCGTCTTTACATTCTTCGTCCGGTAGTTCTGTTTCGCATAATATTATGCTAAAGTCCGGACACGCATGCATTGCGTACACAGCCGCCTGTGCGCCCGATAAATACAAACTCAATATCAACAGCAATATTTTCATCCCAATCCGCAAAATAATTCGTTTGCACCTCTGCATGTTAATTTTTTAAGGAATTTTAATGATTGCATGCTGTTTTCTCGGCACACAAAATATAGTAACAGCTATTTATATGTACAAATTGCATTACGTGAACAATTCTGCTTATGTTGGTGATTTATATTTTTTTACAAAATAAGAATTTGTAAATAAATTGCCCGAGCGAAGTATCAGAATACAAACGGGCACCATTGGAGCAATGTGTAAACGTTTCCGTGAAATCATATTTTTATGCCGTATGAGAACGTCGGGCAGCTACTTAGTATATGTGCTATGCGGGTTACTGTTTATGGCAGGCATGTCGGCACCCGCGCAGATGATTGATATGTCGAACCCCACTAAACTACCGGGGAAAACCGGTAAGTTCAGAATCATCGGAAAGAATAATGATGGTATTGTAGTGCGTATGTACGGCGCTGAAGATGTTATTGAAATTTACGGAGATGATTTGCGTCTCATCACCTCCAAAACTATTCATTTTAAAAATCAGGACGGTGTTTTGCAGCACATCATGCTTAACAAAACAGGGGCTGTGATGTTCTATTTGCAACAGGATAAGAAGGTAAACATTCTTTTTGCTCAACCGGTCAACTCAAAATTGATTGAAATAGGCAAACCGATACCCATTGATACGATTATTGATCGCAAAGATTTAGTTTCGCAAAATCTGCGATTTAAACAATCCCCTGACCAGAGTAACCTGCTGATATATTATCCCTTTTTTGTCGGAAACGATGCACAAACTCTGCGCATAATTACGTTAAACCAGGCGCTGGAGCGCATCAGTTATTATCAGATACCGTTTGCAAAAAGCGAAAGAGAACTCGAAGAGATGAAAACCATAGTGGATAACGAAGGAAACAGCTATATTATCATCCGTAGTAAAGAACGAACGACATCAGAAAAATTTGAAGTTTACCGCAGCGCTGCCGATGGGTCATTCCAAACATTCCAATTTACCGTCAGTAAGAAAATTTTCGGGGAACACGTGTTGGAGTTTGACCACCGCCATAAACGGCTGGTGCTTACCGCCTTGTTTGACGATGAAACAAAAGGAAATGAGGATGCTGCTCATGGCTTGCTTTATGTGGCGGTGGATGCCGCCACGGGCGCTGTCGTCAATAACACGGAAATGTACTTTCCCCGCAGCTTTATTCAGGAATTAACAGGGCGCGATCCGAAAGACAGCGGTAAACTCTATACATTTAACATCCGCAAAACAATTCTGCGTAACGATGGCGGGGCGCTAATTTTGGCTGAATCGTTTATCCGGGATCTGCGCGAAACCGTCATGCCCATCGGATTTCAGCCCGGTATGAATACGATGGTGCGAACAACTATTTATCAGTATAATGATGTGGTGGGATTTTCCCTCAACGCTTCCGGAAACCTGGACTGGTACAACATCATGCGTAAAAAACAGGTAAGTGAAGATGATAATGGTTATTATTCTTCCTTTATCATCATGAACCGTAAAGAACAACTGCATTTTGTGTATCTGGATGAAATTTCATACGATGGGGCTTGTGTGCAATATACGCTGAAAAGCACCGGCACAGGTGAACGCAAACCCGTATTTAATCAATCCGAAAAAGATGTAATGCTATTGCCCAAACTCGGTAAGCAAATATCACCGTGCGAGCTGGTGATACCGAGTTATCGCGGCGGCTACTTTCGGTTGGTTAAATTTGTGTATTGAGTTAACAGGTATCAGCATAAACAACCGTGGAACTTTAAAATGGTATTACCTGTAAATACTTATGTGTGTTGTTAATCTTTGTTAGGTTTGTGGGGGAGTATATGGCTCTTGTCTCATATCCTTATCCTAACAAATAAAATCACAGAATGAAAACGGTTCTTTTCACAACCTTATTACTTTTTGCCTGCTATAATCACTTGGTGGCACAAGATGATTTTGAGTGGGTTAAAAAACTAGAGAACGTTACGGCAACGGTAGAAATACTGGCCGATGGTGAAACGGCGGTCCTCATTCCAGACGATAACACTAACGCCCGTTATGTATCGCAGCAAATGCCGGCAGCATTTAAAATCAACAGACTTAAAGTTACGTTCACCGGTATGGAAGGCAAAATCCCCCCCCACGTAAGGATGCTCGGAAAGCCGCTCAAACTTTTCAGCATTAGTATCAGCAAAAAAGACAAACGCAAATACAAGCTCCGAAAGTCGAAATATACCTTTTAGCATATCCGAGTAAGAAGTATGAGCGTAAAAGTTATCGATCTTACAAAAATTTACGGGTCGCAAATGGCAGTTGACCATATCAACTTTGAAGCCGTAAAAGGAAAAGTGCTGGGTTTTTTGGGGCCTAACGGAGCCGGCAAAAGCACCACCATGAAAATAATCACGGGCTTTATACCCCCCAGCGGCGGTAAAGCGGAAGTGTGCGGCTATGATCCGGTATCATCTCCCATTGAAGTAGCAAGCTGCATCGGTTATTTACCGGAGCATAACCCGCTTTATCGGGATATGTACGTGCGGGAGTATTTGGGTTTTGTAGCGCGCCTTTACAAAGGTAAAAAAATAAGCCCTGCCCGCATTGATGAGATGATAGAACTCACCGGCCTCACCCCCGAACGCAAGAAAAAGGTCGGGCAGCTATCTAAAGGTTACCGGCAGCGTGTGGGGCTGGCGCAGGCCTTGTTACACGACCCGGAAGTGCTCATCTTAGACGAGCCGACCTCCGGGCTTGACCCTATTCAACTAATTGAAATTCGTCAACTGATAAAACAGCTCGGCAAAAATAAAACCGTAATATTCTCCTCGCATATAATGCAGGAGGTGCAGGCTGTTGCTGATAGAGTCATCATTATTCATAAGGGAAAAATTGTAGCAGATGACAACACTGCCGACCTGCAAAGTCGCCTTGCCAACGAAATCATCGTAACGGTAGAGTTCAAACAAGCCGTGCAACAAAATTTGCTTTCAGAAATCAAAGGCGTAAAACGGGTAGAGCCGAAAAGCGGAAACCGTTGGACAATCTATGGAGACGGTTCATCAGATTTACGCGAAGAGTTGTTCTGTTTTGCAACTCGCCACAAGCTCACTCTACTGCATTTGGCAAAAGAGGAGTACTCCCTGGAAGAGGTGTTTAAACAACTTACCCGAACGTAATTCTGCATTTCCCATCCGTCATGATGATTGGTAAAAATTTCGGGCTTTTCGACACTAAATTATTGATAAACAGCCCGGTAAGTTGTATCTACAGGAGGTATTTCCGGCATTTGTTGATCATAGTAAATAAAAAAAACGGAAACAATTTGAAACATTATGGGCACGATTTCTGTAAAATTTAGTGTATTAATAGCGAATACCTTGCGCATTAGTGTGTGATAAGTAGTTATTGCTACAAGTAGCCGCGCGAAAGGTAATGCAAAAAGTGTCAAATGTTAACGGACTATGAAATTACGGATATTATTCCTTATTTTGAGAAAGGTTGCGCCTGCCGATGAATTGTTAATCAAAAAAGCTTAGAAATGGGTCAGGTGAGCAATTTGAGTGTCACAGAGGCCGAAGCGGTTTATGAGCGCAAAGTGCGTGATAATTACCAGAATCCCGTACTGTCGGTGTATAACAACCTTTTGGATTTGGGTACAGATGCTGTTGAGCATCACAATCAGCAAAAATATATTCGTGTAACCAACTTTATCACCATCAATACCCTCGTTGGGTCTCTGATTTACTCCTCGCTGGCCGTTTATTGGGAAAACTGGACATGGTTCTTTCTTACTCTTACACTCGGGTTTACTTGTTTGCTTATTTTAGTTTTCAACGCATTTGGTAAAACAAACCTCTCGCGCTTTACGTACCTCTTTGCGGTAAATGCAATTGTATTTGTCAATGCCTTGTATGTAGGTCCCGGAGCAGAGATAAAGGACTTTTTTGTAGTATCATCTATTGTACCTTTTCTGGTTTATGAATTAAAACAGTTTACCACAATTGCGGTCGGATTGATGATACCGTTGATTTTTATTTACACGTACGACTTTTTAGCTCCTGTATTTCAAACTTATTACTTGCCCGAAACGCAGCAAGCATTATTAGCAACCATGGGGCCCTTGGTTCAGTTGGTGTTGACGGTTGCAGGCGTGTATCAGTTAGTACGCCTAAACGAAAAAACAGAAAAAGAACTCGAAAACTCCAACGCTCAACTTCAGATGCAAGCTACTGAGTTGCGGCGTTCAAATTCCGACCTGGAACAATTTGCCTACATCATTTCGCATGACCTCAAAGCGCCCGTGCGTAATATCTCCAGTTTTATGAATCTTTTGGTTAACAAACATGCGGGTCAGCTTACGCCCGAGGCCCGCGAATTTGTAACCTATTCGCATACCGGCGCAAAACGCCTGGAGCGGCTTATTGATGACGTATTGGCTTATTGCCGCATCGGCACCAACCTGCCCAAGCCCGTACCGGTAAATATCAACGATGTGATAAACACCATCAGGTTTGAGCTTCGCGAAAAACTAAACAGCGCAAACGCAACCATCATCATTAACCGCGAATTACCGGTAGTCAACAACGTACACGCCTCGTTGATGTACCACATATTCCAGAACCTCATCAGCAACGGATTAAAATTCAATCGCAGCGCAAATCCGTCCATTGAAATAAACTGGACTAACTCTCTCAACTACTACACTTTCAGTGTCAAAGATAATGGTATTGGCATTTCCAAAGAGTACAGCACCACTATTTTCCAAATGTTTAAGCGCCTGCACTCCGAGCAGGAATACGATGGTACCGGCATCGGGTTGGCTATTTGCAAAAAAATTGTAGAATACTATCACGGTGAAATCTGGTTTGAGAGCGCAGAGAACCAGGGAACTACTTTTTACTTTACCATACGTAAATTTTAGTGTAAGCTGCTTTGTATTGTGGCGTATCAAAAACTTATACCCGCTGAACGCTACGTCATACGCAAGCTTATTTTTTTCAGACGTGTAATGTATTGCGATTTACGCACTCGTGGTTGCTCACAAAAAAATTTATGTAGTAGTATTAATGACTCTGTGTGTTAAGGGTGATGACACATATATTTTATACTTAATAACTTGCAGAGCATTGAGGGCGATAAATGTTTACAATATCATCTAAGAAATTTGTGAACATATCGCATATCTTTTTGTTTTAATGTGAATGGGCATATCACGAAAAGCGGTAGTCATCGGGGCGGGTATAGGCGGCCTGGCGGCTGCCGCACGGCTGGCGTGTAAAGGGTACGCAGTAACGGTGATTGAAGCCGCAGACCGACCGGGCGGAAAGGCAACCTACGTGGAACGCGATGGATTTTATTGGGGGTTCGGACCCTCGCTGCTTACGCTGCCCGAGCTAATAGATGAAGTTTTTTTGCTGTGTAATCGCAATCCGCGCGATTATTTCAATTACCGGCGCCTCGATCCCGTATGTCGTTATTTTTATGAAGATGGTACCTGCATCACGGCTCATGCAGACGCTCATAGGTTTGCACAAGAAGTACAACTAAAAACAGGAGAGCCGGCAGAGAATGTGTTGCATCACCTGCTACACATCGCTAACGTATATGAACTTACCAAAGAGCTTTTTTTGCAGAGCTCCCTGCATCGCCTGCGCACCTATCTTCGTCCGTCTGCCTGGAAAGCCCTCGCGCGGTTACCTGCCATAGGTGTTCATCGAAGCATGCACCGGTATGGTTGCAGTCGTTTTACAGATGTGCGCGTGATACAACTATTTGACCGCTATGCTACATACAACGGCAGTAACCCTTATGCAGCTCCATCCACCCTCCATGTTACGGCGCACCCCGAGTACAACCTGGGGGCGTATTTTGCCGAAGGAGGAATGCCGCAAATTCCGCATGCGTTGTACCGCCTGGCGTCTGAATTAGGCGTGAAGTTTTTATTTGGCGCCCGTGCAGAGCGCATTCTCGTTTCGGACGGCAGAGCTGTTGGGGTAAAAATACAGGACGAAACCTTACCCGCAGACGTAATCATTAGCAACATGGACGTAGTACTTACTTATCGCCAACTTTTACCCGATTGCCCGGCACCTACGTCAACCCTTGAGCAGCCGCGCTCAACATCGGGTCTTATTTTTTATTGGGGGGTGCGTGGTACCTTCCCAACGTTGAGTGCACACAACATCTTCTTTAGCAGCAACTATCCCGAGGAGTTTCGGCATCTTACTTCACTTTACAGTATTTACAAGGATCCCACAGTGTATATTTTCATCAGCAAAAAACTTGAGCCCGGGCATGCTCCCGATAACTGCGAAAACTGGTTCGTACTCATCAATGCTCCGCACGATTCCGGACAGGACTGGGACACTATTGTGCAAAATACCCGCAAAAATGTAATCGCTAAACTGAGCCGGATGCTCCAAACGGATATAGAGACGCACATCATTACCGAAGTTTGCCACACCCCGCTCTCAATAGAAGCGAAAACCCTATCCTACAAAGGAGCATTGTACGGCAGCGCCTCCAATAGCATTATGTCGGCATTTTTGCGTCACCCGAATTTTTCCCAGCGCATTAAGGGATTGTATTTTTGCGGAGGCAGTGTGCATCCCGGTGGGGGCATACCCCTTTGCCTCCTCTCTGCAAAAATCATAGATGAACTACTCGCCTAGCACTTTTCGCTGCATTCTATAACCCTGCCAATCCTTAATTTTTATACCGGCATAATCTGCATTCACCTTACTTCAGGTTGCGCTCTGACTAAATGGCAAGCCGGATACTTTTCGTGTCCATACAATCGGTATGCTCCGCAAAGTTGTCTGGGTTTTTACTTGCAAAGCACTACTGTTTTGAAGTAAAACACTCAAAAAATGAGCATTTTATGTAACAAACGGCATCACAATGCCGTAAACGGAAGCAAACTTGTTTGATAATAAAACAGGAACCATACCATGAAAAAAACTATCCCCATCCTGGCGTTTGCCTCTTTATCACTATTTACCAACGCACAGCTATCAGAAAGTTTTGAGCCGGTTGCAGGGCAGTCAATCAGCATTAAACAATTGCTGGAACAGCAAAACTGGCAATTCCCTGACTTTGACATCAACCCCGAAGGCGTGACACCTATTAACGGGTTGCAGAGTATTGGTTCTGTCTCGCCCGGTTACGACAATAAGCAACTTTCAGGTGTAGTTACACCTTACCTGTCGTTTTCCAATAATGAGGAACTGTCCTTCAGTTACAAATTACATCGTGCGCTGATGAGCGGCTGCAGAAGGTGGTTCTTGATAAATCTGGTTGATCAAAACGATGTTGTAACGCTAATTGACAGCGTTGAAATAAACGGCAATCAGGTTAGCTCGGTTACCTACACGCTCAATATTAACGGTTACCCGGGTATATACGCAATTTATGCCAATGTGCGCGGTGAAGGTTGCAACGCCAAACTCGCCATTGACGATGTGTACTTCTCAGGCACACTGGCAGGTGTGGGCGGCAAACCAAACCTGAAAAACGAAGCCACTACAGGGCTCAACACCCCGAAACTTCCTGAGGCATCTGTAAACGTTTACCCTAACCCCGTGCCCGATAACCTGCAGGTAAGTGTTCTTGCCAATCAGGCAGGTGAGGCACAATTTGAAGTATTTGCCGCAGATGGTTCGCGATTATTATCGCACAGCCACACACTCTACTCCGGAGCCAATCAAATTACGTTAAATACCGATAAGCTACCTGCCGGCCATTATGTGTTAACCATTCGTACTGCCGAAGGCGTAAGCAACAAACGTTTCGTAAAAATCGGATAGTCGTAAATATCTACCCGAAAGCCCCGCATGCAACGCGGGGCTTTTTCATTTACATTTTATTTATCGTTGGCAACATGCCAGCGCAACATGTTGTAAACAGGTTGCCGGTCTATAATCCCTATACGACATCCATACTCTGCTGCCACTTCCCTCAACTCTTCTTTAAATACTTCGGCCAAGGAGCCCACAAAGTGCAACGGGTATTGACGGTAGTTTTCGTAACAACACACATGATATTCAAAAAATTCTCTGAAACCCTGCTTTACAAACTCATGCACAAACGCTTTGTCGGGGCTTTCGCTGAGCACCATGGTGAGCGCAGCCATTTTCCGGTTCGCGTTTGGCTGGCGATACACCATGTCAAAGATTTTCTCTTTGGTGTAGCCGTATTTGTTGCGTATGAGCGATGCGGTACCCTCCGGCAAGCGGTTGTACAGGTAAAGCGCCAAAAGCTTTTTGCCGAAATACGCTCCGCTGCCCTCATCACCAAGTACATACCCCAATGCAGGCACCACTTCGGTAAGTTGCCGTCCATCATACAAACAGGAGTTTGACCCCGTACCCAGAATACACGCAATTCCCGGCTCCCCGGTGTAGGTAGCAATGGCTGCAGCTTTCAGGTCGTGGTCAACTGCCAGGGTACCGGCATGCGTGAAAAATCGCCTGAGCGCCCCCAACACGATGTTGTTTCGCTCCTCACTGCTGCAGGCAGCTCCGTAAAAAAACACTTTCGTATATAGTCCCCGATCAGCAGCAAGCGCGTCGTGCTTCATCAATTCTTCGTATATCTCATCACTGCTGAAAAATAGCGGGTTAAACCCTATCGTTTCGTAATGTTTGCCGCTCGCTGCAAGCCAGTTTGTTTTGGTAGAGCCGCTCTCGGCTATCAGTATCATGCGTTTTTGGTACGAATTTAACGGAATTTGCACGTATAAAACTTTGCACTATGTTTACACGCTACTGAAAAAAATCAAACAGCATGAAGCATTTTACTTTAACTCTTATCTTTTGCGCACTATCGCTTTGGAAAACCTTCGCACAAACGGTGTTATTTTCTGACGATTTTTCCAATCAAAATATCCCTGATTGGACCATCGTAAACCACTACCCTAATAGCAACGTGCTCTGGAAGTGGAGCAATACCGGCACTTCGCAAGGCGATGTTCTTGGTGAATTTAACCACCCGGGTGCTGCCAACGGTCACATGATTGTGGACAGCGATTTTGACGGAGACCCAAACGGCAACATCAAAGAGTACACTACACTCACCTCACGCGCCATCGATTGCAGTAGCGCAGGTACCGTAGTGCTTTACTTCGTACAGTATTACCTCCGTTTTTCAACCGATACATTACAGGTTCTCGTTAGTACCGACTCTGTTAACTGGACATCCGTTTACAGCCCAACAGCAACTGTGTCAGTTAACCAGGAAACACAAAACCCACAGGTTGTAGAAATCAACATCACCTCGTTAGCTGCCAACAAACCCAAAGTGCACGTACGCTTCAGCTGGAAGAGCACCTGGGGTTACTGGTGGTTTCTCGATGATGTAAAATTACTCATTCCGCCCGCTCACGATTTACGTGCCACAGACGCCTTTTCAAATTTTACAAACGGATGCCAGCTAAGCAATGCTGAAATAATCCGCATGCGGGTTGCTAACAAAGGAACCACTCCCGTAACATCTTTCACCGCTCACTATTCTGTAAACAACGGACCTATTGTAACAGAAAACGTCAACCTCTCAACTCCTTTGGCATTTGACTCTACTTATCTATATACTTTCAGCACAAACGCCAACCTCAACCCTGCAAATGCTTATGAAATTTACACCTGGGTTACGCTACCTAACGATGCTATTGTAACCAACGATACCGCTGTTACGCTGTCGCTCTCTGTAAACCCCGCCTCACCTGCCAATACACCCTACACCATGGGCTTCGAAGTCCTCACCAATGAACTTGATGGCTTTGCCTGGGAGGTAATTGATGCCAACAATGACGGTTTCAGCTGGTTCTTGTCAGGGGCTAGCCCTAATGGCGGTAATGTTCACTATCGTTACTCCTGGAACACCAACGGCACTACTGCCGCCAACGATTGGCTCATCAGTACCTGTATGGATTTTGACGCCACCAAAGCATACAAACTTTCATTCTATTGCAAAGTTGGCGAGGACCAATCCGGATTATACGAGGAGAAACTCCGCGTGCGCTACGGCAACGCCCGCACAGCCACTGCCATGACCCAAAACATCTTTGATTTTGGCATACTCGACAACAGCACCTACGAACAAAAGAAAGCCGCCTTCAAACCTGCCACCTCCGGCACTTACTACGTCGGCTTCCATTGCTACAGCGATGCCGATAAATGGCGCCTCGATATTGACGACATTAAAATCGAACTACTCCCCCCGCCAACCGCTAACTTTTCGACTTCGGTAAGCGGGTCCACCGTCAGCGTAACAGATGCCTCCGAGGAGTTCGTAACCAACTGGGAGTGGCACTGGGGCGATGGACAAACCTCTACCGGCAAAAACCCCGGTCCCCACACCTACACTACCGGTGCCGGCACATATGAAATTTGCCTCATCGTAACTAACCTTGCCGGCAAAGACACCCTTTGCAAAAACATCACCATCACCGGCTTGCCCAAAACCGACCTCTCCGATGCCATCGCCATCTTCCCGAACCCCGCCAACGAAACACTCACCCTCACACTCCACGATGACCTCAAATACAACGCCACCATCGAACTGCTCAACTCTATCGGCTCAGTAGTGGAAACTCGCTACACCGGCGGCAGCCAAAACGAAACACTCAACCTCACCCGCTTCGCCCCGGGAGTTTACACCGTGCGCATCAGCAATGCCACCACCATCGCAACCAAAAAATTCGTAATTACCCGATAACCCGATACACACATCTTGCAAAGTGCCGGCATCTTGTGCCGGCATTTTTTTTACCCTAAAATCACAAGGTAAGATAATATAATAGTGTTATTTCTTGGGGGTGCCCCCGCCGCTTCGCTCCGCACAGCTGCGCTTCGCGGCGGGGTCGGGCTTGCTACGGGGTACGCTGCCGCTCCCGTGCTCCACTTCGTTCCGCACCGCTTCGCTGCGCTCGCGCCCTTCGCATCCCTCACCCACGTTACACAATCCGTT